>NZ_JAAAHR010000131.1:0-28105 GCF_009908215.1 Nonomuraea sp. K271
CCCACCCACCCGGACACGCACACACCCGCCAAGACCAGCAGAAACGCTTACCAAATCCACAACAGCGGCCGAGCACAGCCAAAGATTGAGCCGGGAAGCCTCGGGTAGGGCACGCACTCGCACCCACACCACGCCCTATCCCCGGCCCGGCCGGACACAGCGCGAAGGAGCGCACACCATGACCTTCAACCCACTGCAGGAACGCGGCATCCCGCTGGACAAGCAGCTACGCAACTGGCGCGAACTCAACGTCACACCCACCGACCCCGACCACGCCGACCCCTACACCCGCTGCCGCATCATCACCATGAACGGCATCGAAGTCGAAGCCATCATGTTCAGCCACCACCTGGCCCGCCACTGCCCCGACACCGACCTCAAACAACACCTGGCCCGCGTCCGCTACATCGAAGCCCAGCAGCAAAAAGCCGTCAACTGGCTCCTGCCCGGCCTGGCCTCGGTCCTGGAAACCACCATCGCCTACGAACAAGTCGCCGTCGACCTGACCGCCTGGGTCGCCCGCATGGAACCCGACCCCTACCTCCAGCAGGCCTACCAATTCGGCGTCCTGGAAGACTTCGACCACCTCTACCGCTACTCCAACCTCTACGAAATGATCGAACACCGCAAAGCCGAGAAAATCGTCGACCAACTCACCGAGATCATGCCCGGCCGCCCCACCTACCTGCACCACCGCAACCCCGTCGACAACGTCCGCGAACCCTACGACAAAACCACCGCCGCACCCATCTCCAAGCTGCACGCACTGACCATCATGTCCGCCGAGCAGCAGACCATGAACTTCTACATGAACGTCGGCCCCCTCTACATGGAGCCCATCGCCCGCCAGCTCTACCAGGAGATCGGCCTCATCGAGGAAGAACACGTCACCCACTACGAATCCCTCGTCGACCCCGGCGAAAGCTGGTGGGAGATGCTGCTCAACCACGAATACAACGAGTGCTACCTCTACCACTCCTTCATGGAGACCGAGTCCGACCCCAAGGTGAAAAACATCTGGGAACTACACCTCAACATGGAGCTGGAACACCTGCGCCTGGCCGCCGAACTGTTCAAACGCCACGACGGCCGCGACCCCGAACAGGTCCTGGCCCCCGAACTGCCCGTCCCGGTCACCTTCGAGCCCAACAAGGCCTACCTGCGCGAACTGCTGTCCACCCAGATCGACTACACCACCCTGGGCACCGGCTACGTGCAAGAAGCCCACGAACGCTTCGAGCAGATGCAGCAAGCCCTCATGGGCGGCGAGAAAGCACCCTCCGAACGCGTCATCGAAGACAACCGCGCCGTCTCCGGCCACGAATACCGGCTGCAGACCGACGGCGAACACCCGATCACCAGCCTGGCCGCCAACCGCTGACCACCACCGAGCCCGGCGGGACGGCCCTACGGAACAGCCGGGCGCGGCAGAGCGCCCGGCCGTTCCGCCGTGCCGGGCCCGCGGTCCGTGCTAGTGGTGGTAGGCATGGATCACCGCGTGCCCCCTGCCGCGCCCGATGATCCACTTGTTGATCGGCGTCGTGACGACGAACGCGACCAGCAGCGAGAACGCCAGCGCACCCCAGAACAGCAGCGTGGCGAGCCCGGCGTCCATGGCGCCGGGGATGATCAGCATGACGCCGTTGTCGACGATCTCCATGATCAGGATCGACACGGTGTCGGCGGCCAGCGCGAGCCGCAGCGCACTGCGCCACGTCAGGCGTGCCCGGATCAGGCCGCGCATGGTGAGCGCGTAGCCGAAGACGAACGCCAGGACGACGGCCAGCAGGATGCTGGGCAGGTTGTGCCAGCCCAGCGCGGTGGCGATCACCATGCCGAGCACCTCGCCGATGGCGCAGCCGGTGAGGCAGTGCAGCGTCGCCGACGCCGCCGTTCCCCACGTCACCCGCACCGGCTGCGCGTCCTGATGCGTTCCGTCCTCGGCGCTCGTGTTCCCGCACCTCCCCGATCACTGGCACCGCTGCTACCCACGCGGCTCCGGCTCCAACCGCGGGGGCGGGACGACGGGCCGGGCGGCTACCCGCGCGCGAGGCGGTCGGACAGCCGCTCCGCCGTCTTGCGCAGTCGCGCCGCGACGGCCTCCGCCTGCGGGCGTATCCGTGCGGCCGGACCGGCGACGACCAGGGCGGCGACCACCTTCCCCGAGGCCCCGCGCACCGCCGCGGCCGCCGCGCACACCCCGGCGACCGACTCCTCCAGGTTGAAGGCGACGCCGCTCTCCCTGATGGTGTCCCGCTCGGCGAGGATCGTCTTCCCCGAGGGCGTGGCGAGCTCGCCGCGCTCCTCCAGGAACGACGTGAGCTCGTCGGCGCCGAGGTCGGCGAGGAACAACTTGCCCATCGACGTCGTCAGCAGGGGACGGCGCGAGCGCAACGGGACGGCGTAGCGGATCTCCTGCGCCGACTCCACCTGGTCGATCACCACGAGGTTGTCCCCGGAGCGCACCGCGAGCTGCGCCGTCTCGCCGGTGTCGGCCGCCAGCCGTTCGAGCTCGTCGTGGGCCAGCCGTTCGAGCGGGTGGTCGCCCAGCGGCATGGTCAGCAGCTCGATGCCCGGCCCGAGGAAGAGCAGACCTGCCCGCTCGTACAGGTAGTCGGTGGCCAGCAGTCCCTGGGTCAGCGTGTGGACCGTGGACTTCGGGATGCCGACCATACGCGCCAGCGCGGACAGGGTGACGCCCTCCGGACGGGCGGCGACGGTTTCCAGGATGACGACCACGCGGGACACGGTGGGATGCGGTCTCGGCGGCACGTGCTCACCGGCCTTTCCTGCGGCGGTCTGCGGTGATCTGCGGTGATCGATTTTCCTAGCCGCAGTCTAGTCACGCTCCACGCCGATGCCGCCCGTCACGCGGTGCCGTCCACCACGCCGCCCTGGGCGCGGATGACGTCGCGCACCTCACCGACCGGCACCTCCCGTACGTCACCGAGTCCCGCACGGGCGGCGAGCGCGGCTGCGGTGCCCGCCGCCTGGCCCGTCGCCATGCAGGTGCCGATGACCCGCGCGGACCCGTTCGCCTCCCGGTCCGACGACAACGCCCGCCCGCAGACCAGCAGGTTGCGCACGTGACGCGGGACGAGCGCGGCATAGGGGATGTCGTAGGAGCGCCCGCCTTCGATGGGGACCCGCTTCTGATAGGTGCCGCTGCCGTGGATGTCGACGTGGTGGCCGCCCTTGGCGACGCCGTCCGCGTGTTTGCGGCCGCGCAGCGCGTCGGCGCCGCTCAGCGTGTGCTCCCCGGCCACCCGCCTGGTCTCCCTGATCCCGACCTTCGGTCCCGCCCCGGCCAGGTGGGCGCCGGCGAAGCCGGGCAGGTGCTTGCGTACGAAGCCGATGGCGGCGCGGACCTGCCCGGTGAGCGTGGCCAGCGCCTCGCCCATCGCCCGGGCGTCCATCGCGTCGATGCCCGACACCCTCGTCGTGTTCAGCCCGAGCTCGCGCCGCGCCAGCGAGGTCGGCCACATCCACATGCCGGTGGTGGGGTACAGGCTGCCCTGCTCGATCGCGGTGCCCATGAGGGAGCCGGGGTCCTCGGCGCTCATCGCGACGAACGGCAGGCCGGACGCGTGCACCCGCTCGGCGCACTCCGCCGGTGTCTTGCCGATCACGGGGTTCTGACCGAGCATGAACTGCTCGGGATTGTCGCGTACGAACTGCAACAGCGGCCCGAAGTCGACGCCGCCCATGCGGAACGTCAGGCTGACCGGCTGGAACCCGCCGTGCACGTCGCCGCGCTCCAGCCGCGCGCCCGCCAGCTCGGACACCGAGCCGTCCCCCGAAGCGTCCACCACGACGTGCGCCGTCAGCGTGGACCGCGTCCCGGCCCGGTCGAGCACGCTCACCGCCGCGGGGCCGCCGTCGGCCGTCTCGACGGCGATCACCAGGCTGGAGGGCAGGAAGGTCACCGAGCGGAGGGCGAGCTGCTCGACCACGGCGATGCGCATCGCCTCCGGGTCGACGCAGGTGCCCCACGTGGTGCGCCAGTCGAACAGGTCGCCGACATAGCCGTCGAGGGACGCGCAGCTGTCCAGCAGAGAGTCCAGCGGGCCGCCGACGATGCGCTCGCCCAGGCTGTTGCGAGTGCCGAGCAGCGGCAGCCCGCCGACCAGCTCCCCACCGGGGTAGGGCGAGGCCTCCACCAGCGCTGTGCGCGCGCCGTTGCTCGCCGCCGCGAGCGCCGCGGCGACTCCGGCCGCGCCCGCGCCGACCACGATCACGTCGAAGGTCATGGGTGTTCCTCTCGTCCTCGTACGTATGCCAAGGCCGCGCCCTCAGTGGCATGGCGGGTTTCCGGCAGCAGGTGGGCGGCCCACGCCGACACCGCGTAGACCACGGTGATGTACGCCGCCACCAGCCACGGCTCTCCTCCTGCCGCCGCCACCAGCGCGCTGGCCACGAACGGCGCGGTGCCGCCGATGAGCGCGGCGGAGAACTCCCGCGACAGGGCGATGGAGCTGTAGCGCACCTGGGGACGGAACAACTCCGCGTAGAAGGCGGGCTGCGGGCCCAGCAGCGCGCCGTCGCCGATGCCCAGCATCGCGATCACCGCGACCGCGATGAGCAGCGCGGAGCCGGTGTCGAGAAGGAGGAAGAAGGGGAAGGAGATGGCCGCGCAGAACAGCGCGCCGCCGACGTAGACCGGCTTGCGGCCCACCCGGTCCGACAGCGCCCCGAACAGCGCGGGCGTCACCATCCGCACGCACGTGGCGGCGGTGACCGCCATCAGCGCCGAACTCTCCGGTGCGCCGACGGTGTCGGCGACGTACGAGAGCACGAACACCGCGGGCACGTAACCGGCGATGTTGGGGGCGAAGTTCGCCACGAAGGCCAGAAAGAGCGTGCGCCGCGACCCGCGCAGGGCCTCGGCGAGCGGGGCGCGCGTGACCTCGTTGGCCTCGCGTACCCGCTGGAAAGCGGGGGTCTCGGCGATTCTCGTCCGGATGTAGATGCCCACGCCGGCGACCAGGAAGCTGGCCAGGAACGGGATCCGCCACCCCCAGGACAGGAAGACGTCGTCCGGCATCGAGGACACGGCGGTGAAGCTCCCGGAGGCGAGGAGAACTCCCGCCGCGTTGCCCGCCACCGGAAAGCTGCCCCAGAAGCCGCGGTTGTGGCGGCCCGCGTATTCGGTCGTCATCAGCGCGGCGCCCGCGTATTCCGCCCCGGAACCGACCCCTTGCAGGATCCTGAGCAGCACGAGCAGGATGGGCGCCGCCATGCCGATGCTCTCGTAGGTCGGCAGCAGGCCGATCAGCGTGCTCGCCGTGCCCATCAGCCCCAGCGTGACGAACATCATGGTACGGCGCCCGATCCGGTCGCCGAAGTGGCCGATGACCACGCCGCCCACCGGCCGGAAGAAGAACCCGACCGCGAAAGTCGCGAACGACGCGAGGGTCGCGGTCGTACCCATGCCGTCGGAGAAGAAGACCTTGTTGAAGACCAACGCCGAGGCCAGCCCGTACAGCCCGAAGTCATACCACTCCAGGGCCGTGCCGATGGTGCTGGCGACGACCACCCGTCTTTTCATGGCACACCGTCCATAATGATGGACACTAGTTCAGCATTACGGACGATTCTGGGTGCGCCGGAGAACGTCTGTCAAGGTGGCGACGCCGTCGAGCCCGATGGCTCACCTGGTCATGAGGTGAAGCAGCAGCACCGCCAGGAACACCAGAACGGCGCCCCCGACCAGCACGAACCGCAGCCGCTCCCAGTCCGGTCCGGCGTCCGGGGACGCCCGCCTCGCCGGGCGCGCCCGCCCGGCGGCCAGGGCGTCCTGCCCGTCACCGGGCGAATGGCGCTCCGTGAATCTGCGGACGATCAGGAGCAGGAACGGTAACGCCACGCCCGCCATGGCCAGGGCGGCCCCGAGCGCCCCTCCGGACGTGGTCGTCGCCAGCCGGATCCCGCCGACGACCAGGACGACCGCCAGCCCGAGCGCCGGGGCCGAGCGGCGGGTCAGGTTCATCGCCAACGCGACCCGGACGGCGCCGAACGCCACCGACAGTGAGCCGATCCCCAGTTCCGCGGCCCCCTCGCCGTCGGCGAGCCACTGCTTCCGGTAACGCTCGCGCCGCGCCTCACCGGGCAGGATCGCGGCGGCCGCGATGATGAGGCCCCGGGACAGCGCGTCCAACTCAAATCCCCGGCTCGGGCAGGGGCCCGTCGAGTGGCCGGTCCAGGGGGCGGTCCAGGGGGCGGTCCAGGGGGCGCGGCACGGTCGCCTGCTCGGCGACGGCGCGAGCCCCCAGCGGGGATCGAGGTCGGCCATGAGGACGTTGATCACGTCCACGGTGGCGGGGGTGATCGGCGGTGCCTGCCTCTCAGGCGTGATGGTTTCCCTCCGTGATCCGGCGGAGTGTGGATGTGTACTGCTGGAAGGCGTTACGCCCTTCGTCGGTCAGCACGAGCCAGGTGCGGGGGCGTTTGCCGACGAACCCCTTCTCCACCCGAACGTAACCCGCCCTCTCCAGGGTGTCGATGTGCGTGGACAGCAGCGAGTCGCTGACCTCGATCGTGTCCCTCAGATAGCGGAACTCGACCGTCTCCGCCGCCGCCAGCATGGCCACGATGGACAGCCGCACAGGAGCGTGGATGATCTCGTCGAGCGCATGGCGTGGATGACTCACCTGTCATCCGTCACACGGAGCATGCGGACCGCGGCGTAGAACAAGGGGCTGCTCGCGACCAGCGCGACCAGCACACCGGCGACCACCCGCAGGGCGCTTGGCTCCTGCGGGTGCGCGAACATGTCGTAGAGCGCCGCGACGACGGTCGTCCCCACGAACGCCCCGGTGATGGGATAGGACAGCCGGGACACCAGCTGATCGTAGACCTGCCTGCGAACAACGTAGACGAACCCGGCCACGACGAGGACGCCGATCCCCAGGGCGGCGTAATCGGCCATCGCCGCCGAGCCGAGCAGCGCGGCCAGCCAGTAGCCCAGGCTTCCCAGCCCTATCGCCAGGAAGAAATGCGCCGCCCACCGACTGGACTTCCGCACGGCGTCCTGCGCTCGCTGCACTTCCCGAAGGGCGGCCTCCGCTGACATGTCGTCGCGTTCCACTTCTTTCCTCCAGATCATCTATTTGACTCTCTGAAGAGCACTCAACCGTGGTTCAAGTGTCCAGGCCGCCGAGACTCGATCGCCTGTTCCGCTCGGTCCCGCTCCGCGTTACAGGCCGCCGTTCACGAGAGCCGGCAGGCGTTCACCGCGTGCGGCGCGAGCACCTGCGAGTCCTCCAGGATCTCGATGCAGAAGGCCTCGACGAGCGAGTTACAGGCGCTGACCCTGGCCGGCGTCGACGCGTAGCCGTTCTCGTTGAGGTAGGCGAGGCAGTCGTCCGGCGACTGCTGCACGACTCGCTGGACGCCCGGCGAGACCGACCCGGCGGCCGCCTGCGCCGGCAGGGCGGACATGCCCATCGCGAGTGCGGCCAGGGTCCCGGAAATCGCGACGACCTTCAGAATGCGCATGACAGGCGAGCTCCTTTTCACTGCTTCGACATCCGGCCGCGCCACAGGTGGCCGAGCCGGCGGGTACGGTGCAGTTTTGTCTCGCCTGCAGGGAATCGCCAGGGCGTGCGCCGGACAGCGACCGGACAGTCGCCGGACGCGTCCCGGGTCCGCGCGGGAACTCGGCGGCAGGTTCAGGCGCTGGCGGCCGCGCGCCAGCGGGCCAGGATGCTCTCGTCGTCGGTGCTGCCGTGCCAGGCGGCTCCCTCGGGAATCACGTACGGGAGCCAGGTCGCGTAGTCGGGAGCGTCGGGCGCGATGTCGCGCGTGCCGTCCACGCGGGTGCCGTCCGGCAACACGCTCGACTCGGGTACGCGCAGGACTCCGCCGGCCAGCATGATGGCGGTCATGAGCTGCGTCCCTCCCGTCTCACCGGTCACCGATTCTCCCCTCAGAATAGCGCGCGCGTTCAGCAGGGCAAGGAAATCCGCTCAGCCCAGCCCGTACCGGCCGGAAATCCACAGGTAGGCGCGCTGAGCGGCGTGCTCGTCCCCGAATAAGCGGATCAGGCGGCGGGCTCGTCCGGTGAGCACGCAGGCGAAGGCTTCGGCGTAGAGCTCGGCAGGGTCCTCCCGGAAGGGCGGCGGCAACTGCGGCGCGCGCGACGCGTGCAGGTGGGCCCAGAACGCCCCGCGCGACGGCAGGCCTTCCAGGTGGTCGGTGGCGTGCCCCAGTTCGTGCCCGGCCACGCTGACCGACGGGGACGGCACGCTGCCGACGCCGACGCGGCGCCGGCCGGGATCGTAGACGCCGGCACTGCGCTCCCAGCGGCCCTGCTGGAACGGCAGCGCGACACCGCGAAGGGCCTCGAACCCGGGCAGGTCAGGCACGGCGCCAGGCCCGACCACGATGCCGCCGTCGAGGTGTGCTGCCAGCCGGACCCCCAGGGCCCGCGGCACGGCGGACAACGTCATGACGGCCAGGAGCGACTCGGCGGGCGGGAAGGTGCCGGGTTGCCAGGCCCGGGTCAGGCGGCGCTCGAGCGCGCCCACGTGGAGCCAGCCCGGCCGCCCCCTGCTCTGGCCGGCCAAACCCATCTCCCCCGGTGTCCACGCTGCACGACCGCCCGGCCGTGCCCTCAGCCCCGTGGCGAGAGCCGTCGACCGCGATCAATGTCGATGATCGTAAAGAACTCTAGCGAGGGTTGCGGTGCCGCGCATCCGGGCCTGCCGCGTACGGCCGCGGCGGAGGGCTCCTGACCTCGCGGACGCCATGGCGGAGTGGGCTTCCGGATCGCTTCTGCGAGGGGAACCGGGGATTTTCCCTGGAATGCGCGGAGAGTATGGTGAGGGTTGTGACGACGTTCCGGATCAGCGAGGCCGCGGCGCTGCTCGGGGTCAGCTCCGACACGGTACGCCGGTGGGTGGACGCCGGCCGGCTGGCCGCCGATCGCGACGAGCACGGGCATCGGCGGGTCAACGGCGCCGACCTGGCGGCCTTCGCCCGTTCGCAGGTCGAGAGCGACGGCGAGGGCGGCCGTTCCTCGGCGCGCAACCGCTTCCGCGGGATCGTCACCGAGGTGCTCCGCGACGCGGTGATGGCGCAGGTGGAGATCGCCGCGGGGCCGTTCCGCGTGGTGTCGCTGATGAGCCGCCAGGCCGCCGACGAGCTGGGCCTGGAGCCGGGGGTGGTGGCGGTCGCCGTGATCAAGTCCACCAACGTCGTCGTGGAGATCCCCGGTCACGAGCGTGTGGCCGGTCACGTGTGAGGAGCGCTCCTGTGTTGTTCAGACGTCTTCCCCGATGGGCGATCGTCCTGCCCGTCGTGCTCGCGCTGGCGGGGCTGCCGGGTTGCGGTGGCGGCGGACCGGCCGCGTCCGCCGGCGGGGGCTCGAAGGAGGTGACGGTGTTCGCGGCGGCGTCGCTGACCGAGACGTTCACCACGCTCGGCAGGACCTTCGAGGCCGCGCATCCGGGCACCACGGTGCGGCTCAACTTCGGGTCCAGCGCCACGCTGGCCCAGCAGATCGTCCAGGGGGCGCCGGCTGACGTGTTCGCCTCGGCCAGCCCGGCCACCATGAAGACGGTCACCGACGCCGCACTCGCGGGCTCGCCCACCACGTTCGTACGCAACAAGCTGCAGATCGCCGTGCCCGCCGGCAACCCGGCCAAGGTCGGCGAGCTGAAGGACCTGGCCGATCCCCAGGTGAAGGTGGCGCTCTGCGCCGAGCAGGTGCCGTGCGGCGCCGCGGCGGTCAAGGCGCTCGGCGCGGCCGGCGTCCAGGTCACCCCGGTCACCCTGGAGCAGGACGTCAAGGCCACCCTCACCAAGGTCGAGCTCGGCGAGGTCGACGCGGCCCTCGTCTACAGGACCGACGTGATGGCCGCCGGCGACGACGTGCGGGGCATCTCCTTCCCCGAGGCCGACCAGGCGGCCAACGACTATCCGATCGCTGTCCTGGCGCAGGCCCCGGCCGGCGACCTGGCCCGCCGGTTCGTCGACCTGGTGGTGTCGCGGCAGGGCAGGGACACCCTGACCGAAGCCGGCTTCGAGGTCCCCTGATCACGATGGACTCCCCAGCGTCGCGATCTCAGCCGCCCGGCCCGCGTGGTGGATCCGCCGGACGCGCCCGTGCCGAGGGGCGTCCCGGAGGCACGGGTCACCAGCGGCCCAGGGGCGCCGGACGCGGGGGTTCCGGGCGGCTGCCGTGGTTGCTGATGGTGCCCGCGCTCGCCGGGCTGGCCTTCCTCGTGCTGCCTCTGGCCGGCCTGCTGGTCCGCGCCCCCTGGCCCACGCTGCTCGTACGCCTGGCGGAGCCGCACGTGCTGGAGGCGCTGCGGCTGTCCCTCGTGTGCGCCACCATCGCCACCGCGGTGTGCCTGTTGCTCGGCGTGCCGCTGGCCTGGCTGCTGGCCCGGGTGGAGTTCCCCGGCAGGCGGCTCGTACGCGCCCTGGTGACCGTACCCCTCGTGCTGCCCCCCGTGGTGGGCGGCGTCGCCCTGCTGCTGGTGCTGGGCCGGCGCGGCCTGGCCGGGCAGTGGCTGGAGGCCGCCTTCGGCATCACGCTGCCGTTCACCTCGGCGGGGGTGATCGTGGCCGAGGCGTTCGTCGCGATGCCCTTCCTGGTGATCAGCGTGGAGGGCGCGTTGCGCGGCGCCGACCGGCGTTTCGAGGAGGCCGCCGCCACGCTGGGCGCCTCGCGCCTGACCGTGTTCCGGCGGGTGACGCTGCCCATGGTCATGCCGGGCGTGGTGGCGGGCGCGGTGTTGTGCTGGGCGCGGGCGCTGGGCGAGTTCGGCGCGACCATCACGTTCGCGGGCAACTTCCCCGGCACCACGCGGACGATGCCGTTGGCGGTCTATCTGGCGCTGGAGACCGAGCCTGAGGCGGCCATCGTGCTCAGCCTGGTTCTGCTGGCCGTCTCGGTGGTCATCCTGGCCAGTCTGCGCGACCGGTGGGTGAACAGCCCGTGACGCTGCAGGCCCGCCTGGTGGTCGCCAGACCCGCCTTCACCCTCGACCTCGCCATGGAGGTCGCGCCGGGCGAGGTGGTGGCGCTGCTCGGCCCCAACGGCGCGGGCAAGACCACCGCGCTGCGCGCCCTCGCCGGGCTGACCCCCCTGACGGGCGGCCACATCACCCTCGACGGCGGCGCCGTGCACGGGCTGGACACCGAGCGGCGGCCGATCGGCATGGTCTTCCAGGACTACCTGCTGTTCCCGCACCTGTCCGCCCTGGACAACGTCGCCTTCGGGCCGCGCTGCCAGGGCGCCTCCAAGGCCGAGGCCCGCCGTGTCGCCGCCGCCCTCCTGGAGCGGGTCGGGCTGTCCGGCCACGCCGCCTCCAGACCGCGGCGGCTGTCCGGCGGCCAGGCGCAGCGGGTGGCGCTCGCGCGGGCGCTCGCCGTACGCCCGCGGTTGCTGCTCCTCGACGAGCCGCTGGCCGCGCTGGACGCCCACACCCGGCTGGAGATCCGCTCCCAGCTGCGCCGCCACCTGGCCGACTTCGACGGCGCCACCGTCCTGGTCACCCATGACCCGCTGGACGCCATGGTGCTGGCCGACCGGCTGATCGTCATCGAGAACGGCTCCGTCGTCCAGCAGGGCGCCCCCGCCGAGGTGGCCCGCCGCCCCCGCACCGACTACGTCGCCCACCTGGTCGGGCTCAACCTCTACCGCGGGCAGGCCGACGACCGGCGGGTCAAGGTCGGCGAGCTGCTCCTCAGCACCAGCGAAACCCTGCGCGGACCCGTTTTCGTCGCCTTCCCGCCCTCCGCGCTCGCCCTCTACCGCACCCGCCCCGACGGCAGCCCCCGCAACGTGTGGCAGGCCCGCGTCGAGGGCGTCGAACGGCACGGCGACAACGTCCGCGTACACCTCGACGGCCCGATCGTGGCCTTCGCCGACATCACCCCCGCCGCCCTGGCCGAGCTCGACCTGATGCCCGGCAGGCAGGTGTGGGCGTCGGTCAAGGCCGCCGAGACCCACGCGTACCCGGCCTGAGAGCACGTTCCTCGCTACCCAGGTCCCCACCGAGGTGGCCGCAGGTCTACAACGGGCGTCGCGGGTCTAGCCCTGCGCCGGGCCGCCCTCGACCCAGGTTCGATGTCCGGCCGGCCCCGGGTGCTGTGGACTTGACACATGATCGAGTTCGACCACGTACCGGCCGCGATCGCCGACCGGAGCGCGACATGACCGACGCCGACGTCCAGCCGATCGCGGGCGGTTCGCGGAGCACGGGGCGCCACCGGCCCGGCAGGCGTGCCCCGTTCCGCCGGCTGCTGTCGGTCGAGACCCGCAAGCTCTTCGACACCCGCAGCGGAAGAATCATGACGGTGGCCCTGGCCGTGCTGACCGTGGCGTTCATGGGCGCGCGCGGCCTCGTGGCCGACCCGGGGTTGCAGACCATGGTGGTGACCGCCGGGATCGGATACGGCACCCTGCTCCCGGTGATCGGGATCCTGACGGTAACCGGTGAGTGGAGCCACCGCACCGCCCTGACCACGTTCGTCCTCGAACCCCGCCGCCTGCGGGTGTTGGCGGCCAAGTGCCTGCCGCCGCTGCTCACGACCCTGGCCGCGTCCCTGTTCGCGATGGTCGCCGCGGTGCCGGTGACGGCCGCCGTCGCTGCCGCCCAGGGCGTCCCCGCCGACTGGACGGTCAGTCCCGGAGCGCTGCTGGGCTGGACCGCGGGGAACGTCCTCGTGGTCGCGATGGGGTTGTCCCTCGGCATGCTGCTCATGAACACGCCGGCCGCGATCGTGATCTGCCTGGCGGCGCCCATGGTGTGGAGCGTCGTCGCCCGGCTCGGCAGCGCCGGCGAGGCCCTGGCCGAGTGGCTTCACCTGGGCGCCACCGCGGCTCCCCTGACGTCCGGCGGCATGACCGGGGGCGAGGTCCTCCGGCTCGCCGTGTCGACGATCTTCTGGATCGTCCTCCCGATGACGCTCGGCGCAGCCCGCGCCATTCGCAAGGAAGTGACCTGACATGAGCCGCACGCCCGTCCGAACGCTCGCCTGCCTCTCCCTGGCCGCCCTGCTGGCCACCGGCTGCGGAGGCGTGGACACCTCCCGGGTGACGCCCGACACCGTGACCCCGCTCGACCGGGCCCCGCTCTCCGACGCCGCCGGCAAGCGGGTGGTGGGAATCGGCGAGGCCACGCACGGCAACAAGGAGTTCGTCCAGACCCGCGCGATCATCATCAAGAAGCTGGTCCAGGACCACGGCTTCCGCACCGTCGCCCTGGAGGCCGACTTCGGTGGCACGGCGGCGGCCAACGACTACGTCATGAACGGCAAGGGCAACGCGAAGGCGGCCGCCGAGGCGCTCGGCTTCGACATCTACCGGACCCGCGAGACGGCGGATCTGATCGAATGGATCCACGACCACAACGCCGGCGTCCCCGACGCCGACAAGGTGCGCCTCTATGGCTTCGACATGCAGCGCTACGACCGGAACAAGGAGCGGCTGCTGCGTTATCTCGCCACGGCCGACCCCGCGAGGGTCCGTCAGGTCAAGGAGTCCCTGGCCGACCTCACCGACGCCACCAGGGCCGGCCAGGCCCAGGCGAAGGTCACCGCCGCCGCCACCGCCGCGGAACGGCTCGTCGCCCACATGAAGGACAACCGCGAGACGTACGTGAGCCGCAGCTCGGAGCAGGCGTTCGTGCTCGCCGTGCACCACGCCGAGACGATCCTGCGCGGCGCGCGGCTGCAGGTGTCCGGCGGCGACTACGCCAGCAAGCGGGACGCCTGGATGGCCGAGAACGTCGGCTGGATCGCCGGCCTGGAGGGTTCCCAGGGGCGGAAGAAGATGGTGTTGTGCGGCCACAACGGCCACATCGACAAGAGCGGCGCCGCGTTCTCCTTCGCGTCGATGGGGCGGCGGCTGGCCACGACGTACGGCAAGGACTACTTCACGATCGGCACGGAGTTCGGCGACAGCACGTTCACCGCCAGGGATGAGGACTCCGGGCAGCGCAAGCAGTTCACGGTGAGCCACGACTCGCCTGTGGCCAAACTGTTCGGCGGCGAGCGGCTCGGCTACGTCAACGTCGCGCGGGCCTCCGCCAAGCCCGGCAACCGGGAACTTCTCGCCTCGGAGATCCCGATGGGCAGCGTCGGCGACGGCTTCCGGTCGGTCTACAGCCACCTGAGCTGGACGTACACCGTGAAGATGACCCCCGCCAAGGCGTACGACGCCCTGGTGTACGTGCCGGACGCCCACCCGGTCACGCCACTGTGACGGGGCCGGACACACCCGGGCGAGGCGGTCGCGGTGATCAGCGCCATTGTCACATAGGGTGACTCTCAATCACTTTCTGTCACCGCCTGTGGAGGCATCATGAAATCCACCGCCCGTCTGACCGCCATCCTGGCCACCGGCGCGCTGCTGACCGTCGCGCTCGCCGCTCCCGCCGCCGCAGCCCCGTCTCCCACAGGAGACCTGCTCGGCTCGCTGCTCAGCCAGGTAGGCAACCTCCTCGGAGGCATCCTGGGCGGAGGGGGTCTCGGCTCCCTCCTCCCCGGCCTCCTTGGCGGCTGATCGCCACACGCTCGCCCGGCACCACGGGCGCGAGTGACGTACGTCACATGTCCGGGCTGTCCCCTCCTGTGCCGGCCGGTTCGTCGTGGGGGTGTAACCGTCACCACGGCAAGGAGACGTCCATGGACGCCCGTTTCGACTACGCCGGCAATCCGGTCGCGGCCAAGGCCGCGAAATACTTCGTCTCTGCGAGCAGGGCCGTGTCGGACTCGACGCTGCCGGCCACGACGCAGGAGCTGGTGCAGCTGCGCGTCAGCCAGATCAACGGCTGCGCCGTCTGCGTCGACATGCACACCAAGCAGGCCGCGCACGCCGGGGAGTCCCCGGTGCGGCTCAACCTGGTCGCGGCCTGGCGGGAGGCGGCGGTCTTCAGCGACGCCGAGCGGGCCGCCCTGGAGCTGGCCGAGCAGGGCACCCGCATCGCCGACGGCGGCGGCGTCACCGACGAGGTCTGGGCGCACGCCGCCAAGCACTACGACGAGGACCAGCTCGCCGCCCTGGTGTCGCTCGTCGCCGTCATGAACGCCTGGAACCGCATGAACGTCATCACCCGGCAGCCCGCCACCGGCGACTTCCAGCCCGGCCAGTGGGAGTGACGTCAGGCAGCCGCGAAGCGCCCCGGCCGGTCTCACATGTACCCGGCCGGGGCGGCGCCGGGCCTCAGGTGGGCGGCGAGCAGTTCGACCGGCGTCGTGGCGCAGGACCAGCGTCTCGTACGTGAGAATCTCCAGGCGGGCGACGTTGTCGGAGGTCTTGCCGTAGGCGTTGGGACAACGTGTCGTCGAGGTGCCGCCCGCACCCTTGCGAGGGCCGTAACCTGAAGGCCACGCGGCGTGGACCCGCGTCCCCGGGGGCCCGGCGACGCGACGGCGAAAAAGCCGTGCGAAAGTCGCGGCGGGAGGTCAAGACGGCGGCGGCGGCTCCGACCAACGGTCGGAGGGGCCCCGGCCGGGGCTCCGCGCGACACGAGGAGTACGACATGAAGTTCCTGATCAGCATGCACATCGGCCCGGCCGTGCTGGACGCGCTCACCGACGAGGAGAGGGCGGCGATCGGCGACGGCCACGCCAGGTTCATCGAGGCGCTGAAGGAGTCCGGCGAGCTGGTCAGCACGCAGGCGCTGGTCGACCCCTCCCAGGCGGCCGTGGTCTCCGTGCGCAACGGCCGGCCGGTGGTGACGGACGGTCCTTTCCTGGAGGCGAAGGAATATCTGGGCGGCTTCTACCTGATCGACTGCGAGGACAAGGAGCGGGCGATCGAGCTGGCGGCGCAGATCCCGGACGCCGCGATCGAAGGGCTGGGGATCGAGGTGCGGCAGGTGATGTTCGCTGACGGGCCGTCGGAGGCGTGACGGCACCGGCCGTCGAGGACCTGCTGCGTGAGCTCGCGCCGCAGGTCCTCGGCACGCTGGTACGCCGGCACGGCCAGTTCGAGGGCTGCGAGGACGCCGTGCAGGAGGCCGTGCTCGCCGCCGCCGTGCAGTGGCCGGCCGAAGGGGTGCCGGGCAACCCGCGCGGCTGGCTGGTGACGGTCGCGTCCCGGCGGCTCTTCGACGAGATGCGCAGCGATCGGGCCCGCCGCGAGCGGGAGTCGGCGACGACCGCCGAGGTGCCGCCCGAGGACGTGCCGGACACCGACGACACGCTCGTCCTGCTGTTCCTGTGCTGCCATCCGGCGCTGACACCGGCCTCCCAGACGGCGCTGACGCTGCGGGCGGTCGGCGGCCTGACCACCGCCGAGATCGCCCGCGCGTTCCTGGTGCCGGAGGCCACGATGGCGGCCAGGATCAGCCGGGCCAAGCAGCGCATCAAGGCCGCCGGCAGCTCGTTCGGCCCGCCGGAGGGAGCGGAGCGCGAGGAGCGGCTGCGGGTCGTCCTGCACGTGCTCTACCTGGTCTTCAACGAGGGTTACACCGCCTCGTCGGGCGGCGACCTGCACCGCGTCGACCTCGCCCACGAAGCGATCCGGCTGGCCAGGATGGTCCACGCGCAGGTGCCCGGCGACGGCGAGGTGACCGGGCTGCTCGCGCTGATGCTGCTGACCGACGCCCGAAGGCGGGCCCGTACGACGGCGGCGGGCGACCTGGTGCCGCTGGCCGAGCAGGACCGTACGACGTGGGACCGGGCCCTGATCGACGAGGGCGTCGAGCTGGCCAAGGCGTCGCTGGCCGCTCCGGCGCTGGGGCCGTACCAGTTGCAGGCGGCCATCGCGGCCACGCACGCCGACGCGGCCACGGCCGAGGAGACCGACTGGCGGCAGGTGCACGCGCTCTACCTGATCCTCGAACGGATCGCGCCCAACCCGATGGTCACGCTCAACCGGGCGGTCGCGCTGGCCGAGATCGAGGGCCCGGCGGCCGGGCTGGCCCTGCTGTCCACGCTGGACGGTGACGAGCGGCTGGCCGGGCACCACCGGCTGCTGTCCGTACGTGCCCATCTGCTGGAGCGGACCGGCGACAGAGCGGGGGCGTACGAGCATTACCGGCGTGCCGCGAAGGCCACCGCGAGCATCGCCGAGCGACGCTACCTTGAGTCACGGGCCGGTCGCGTGAGGCCCTAGCCCTGGTTGACCTTCCGGAACCACCCGTTGCTGTCCGGCATGAACTGCAGCATGATCGCCGGGGCGACGAGTGCCCCGAAGCAGATCCACACCGCGGACGCGATCGTCACGGTCCGCGGCGGAGGCGTCCAGTAGACGCTCGGGTCCGGCTCGGGAGGCTCGTGCCCGCTCGTCATGGTCGCGCAGTTTTCCACAGACCGCCCGGGACCGGTACCGAAGCGACCTGCTGCGGTTTCCTAGCAGTTGCGGCATATATGCAAAAATGAGGTCGATCGTCGCATGCTCGACCTCTCGACTCCGGAGACTCACCACATGAGCCGCACCTCAGCCAGGCCGTCCGCCCGCGAAAGCGCGCCGCTGAAGGCGGTCGCCGGATCATGAGAAGGTTGTTCGTCCTGGTGGCCGCCCTGACGCTGACCGCCTGCGGGCAGGCGCCCGCCGCCCAGCAGGCCGGTTCCGCCGCGGCGCCGCAGGCCGGCTTCCCCGTCACGGTCGAGAACTGCGGGCGCACCCTCACCTTCGACAGGCCACCCGCCAAGGTCGTCACCGGCTATCACCCGTCACTGGAGACGCTGCTCGCCCTCGGCCTGAGCGACCGCATCGCCGGGCGTACGAACTTCTCCGAGAGCGCGTTCCTGCCCGGCCAGAAGAAGCTGTACGACAAGATTTCGGAGATCTCGCCGACGATCATGTTGCCGCAGAAGGAGGTCATGCTCGCCCAGGGCGCCGACTTCGTCCTGGACAACGCGATGGCCAGCTTCGACGCCGGCGGCGGCTACGCCACCGTGGAGGAGCTGGACGCCGCCGGCTCCCCGGTGTACATCCTGGGCGGCTGGTGCAGCCCCGAGGAGACGCTCGAGTTCACCCTTGAGGACACGTTCACCGACCTGCGCAACCTCGGCAAGATCTTCGGCGTCTCCGACCGCGCCGACAAGCTGGCCACCGAGCTGCGCGGGCGGCTCGACGACGTACGCGAGCGCGTCGCCGGCCGGCCGCCCGTCAAAGTGCTCGCCACCGACGGCGGCAAGGGCCCCGTCAACGCCTACGGCGGCGCCGGCATCACCGACCAGATGATCACCGCCGCGGGCGGCGTGAACGTGCTGGCCGACGTCAAGGGCGACTACACCGAGGTCAGCGTGGAGCAGGTCAGCGCCGCGCAACCGGACGCCATCCTGGTCAGCGAGTACGCCACCCTGCGCGGCGAGACCATGCCCACCGTGCAGGCCAAGACCGCCGACGCCCTCGCCATCGCCAGGAACAGCCCGGCGGCCAAGGCCAAGCGGGTGCTCCCGGTGCCGGTCTCGGCCCAGCATCCCGGCTACCGCAACCTGCTCGCCATCACCGACATCGCCCGGTTCCTGCACCCCGACGCGTTCACGTCATGACCAGCGAGACTCGTCAGGACCTGGCGCCGGCCAGGTCCGCGAGCGCCGCGGGGCCTCACCGTCGCGGGGGCAGGTTCGCGGTGCTCCTCGCCGTGCTCGCCGCGGCGGTGATCGCCTCCACGTGGCTGGCGGTCAGCATCGGCGCCGTGCACGTCGCGCTGCCGCAGGCGTGGGGCATCGTCGCCGACCGGCTGGCGCCCGGACTCGTCCCGCGTACGTGGACGCCGGTGCAGGCGCAGATCGTGTGGGAGTTCCGGCTGCCGCGCGCGCTGCTCGCGCTCCTTGTCGGGGCGGGGCTGGCGGTGGTCGGTGCGGTGCTGCAGGCGCTGGTGCGCAACCCGCTGGCCGACCCGTTCCTGCTGGGCATCTCGTCGGGCGCGTCCTTCGGCGCGGTGCTCGTGCTCATCCTGGGCGCCTCCACACTGGGCGGGCTGTCGCTGTCGGGCGCCGCCTTCGCGGGCTCACTTCTGGCCCTGGGCCTGGTGTACGCGCTGGCGCAACGTTCCGGCCGGATCACCCCGTCGCGGCTGGTGCTGGCCGGGGTCGCGCTGGCGTACCTCTTTCAGGCCCTCTACAGCTTCGTGCTGCAGCAGGCGCAGAGCGGGCGGGCGGCGCAGCAGGTGCTGTTCTGGCTCATGGGCAGCCTGGGCGGGGCCCGCTGGCACATGCTGCCGCTGCCCACCGTCGTGCTCGTCGCGGGCCTGGTCTACCTGCTGCTGCAACACCGCCAACTCAACGCGCTCACCGCCGGGGAGGAGAGCGCCATCTCCCTCGGCGTGAACGTGCAGCGCCTGCGCATCACGCTGTTCGTCCTCACCTCGCTGCTGGTCGGCGTCCTCGTGGCCACCAGCGGCGCCATCGCGTTCGTCGGGCTGATCGTGCCGCACGCGGCCCGCCTGCTCGTCGGGGCCGACCACCGCAGGGTGCTGCCGGTCACGGCGCTGCTCGGGGCGGCGTTCCTGCAGCTCGTGGACGTCGCCGCGCGTACCGTCAACGCGCCGCAGGAGCTGGCGCTCAGCATCGTCACCGCGCTGATCGGCGTGCCGTTCTTCCTGTGGCTGCTGCGCCGGCGCTCGGTCGACCGGGCGGTGACCGTCACATGAGACTCGACCTGCGCGGCGTGTCCGTACGCCTCGACGGCCGTCCGATCGTGCACGAGGCCGACCTCCTGGTCGGCGACGGCGAGTTCGTCGCCCTCGTCGGGCCGAACGGCTGCGGCAAGTCCACCCTGTTGCGCACGATCTACCGAGCGCTGCGTCCCTCGGCCGGGCTCATCAGGGTGGACGGCGACGACGTGCACGGCCTGTCCTGGCGCGAGTCCGCCCGGCGGACCGCCGTGGTGGCCCAGGAGACGCCCTCCGAGCTCGACTTCACCGTCGGCGAGGTCGTGCTCATGGGGCGGACGCCGTACGAACGTGTCGCGGCGGCCGACGCGGAACGGTGCGCGCGGGCGCTCGACCGCGTGGGACTCGCCGGCGCGGAGGAGCGTGTCTACGCCACCCTGTCCGGCGGCGAGAAGCAGCGGGCGCTCATCGCCCGCGCGCTGGTCCAGGAGACCCGCCTGCTGCTGCTCGACGAGCCCACCTCCCACCTGGACATCCGCCACCAGTTGGAGATCCTGCACCTGGTGCGCGAGCTGGGCGTGGCCACGCTGGCGGTGCTGCACGACCTCAACCAGGCCGCCGCGTTCTGCGACCGCCTCTACGTCATGAGCGCCGGCCGCGTCCTCGCCGGAGGACCGCCCGGCCAGGTCCTCACCCCCGAACTGATCTCCGAGGTGTACGGCGTCCGCGCCGTCCGCCGCACCCAGCTCGTCTTCGAACGGCTCAAGGAGGAGCAGTGAGGCCCGCGGAAGATTTTCCGCCATGGTTGTCACACCCTTGAGGGCCCGCCTGTCTTAGCTGGCGACCGGCCGGCACAGACGGCCCGGCGAACTGAAAGGACGTGCCATGAAGATCGTGGTCATCGGCGGGACCGGGCTGATCGGCTCGAAGCTCGTGACGAAGCTGGGCGAACAGGGCCACGAGGCCGTGGCGGCCTCGCCGAACACCGGCGTCAACACCCTCACCGGCGAAGGGCTGGCCGAGGCGCTGGAGGGCGCGCGGGTGGTGGTCGACGTGTCGAACTCGCCGTCGTTCGAGCCCGCCGCCGTGCTGAGCTTCTTCGAGACCTCCACCGGCAACCTGCTCGCCGCCGAAACGGCGGCCGGCGTCGGCCACCACGTGGCGCTGTCGATCGTGGGGACGGAGCGGATGCCCGAGAACGGCTACTTCCGGGCGAAGATCGCCCAGGAGGAGCTGATCGAGAAGTCGGGCATCCCGTTCTCGCTCGTGCACGCGACCCAGTTCCACGAGTTCGTGCGCGGCATCGCCGACGAGGCCACCGACGGCGGCAAGGTGCGGATCGCACCCGTACGCTTCCAGCCCATCGCGGGCGACGACGTCGCGGCGGCGCTGGCCAGGGTCTCCACGGGGACGCCGCTGAACGGCAGGATCGAGGTCGCAGGGCCCGAGCAGTTCCGGATGGACGAGTTCTTCCGGCAGGCGCTGGCCGCCGCGGGCGACCGGCGGGAGGTGGTCACCGACCCGCACGCGCGCTATTTCGGCAGCGAGCTGGACGAACGCTCGCTGGTCCCCCTCGACGGCGCGATTCTCGGCACGATCCGCTACGCCGACTGGGCATCACCACGGTCTTGAAGGCCCATACCCGACGGGACTCGATCCCGGCGTCACGTGGTGGTGCCGTCGTTCCTCACGACCTCGCCCGTGGCGGCGTCCACCGCCACCTTGTGCTTGGTCCCGTCGGGCGTGAGCACGTCCGCCTCCCACACGGTCCTGTCCCGCTCGGTGTCCAGGTTGAGCTCCGTGAGGCGCCCCTCGGGCACCGTGGCCAGGATCTTCTCGGCCGCCTGGGCGTAGTCCAGCTTGGCCGCCGCCACCTGGTCCCGGCGCTCGGCCTTGTCGTCCGCGTCAGCGTCCTCGGTGGCGGGACCGTTGACGACCTTCTCGCCCGCCACGTCCAGCCGGTGTTCGGTGCCGTCCTTCTCGACGACCTGCACCTCCCACAGCCTGCCGCTCTCCTCGGTCTCGATGGAGACGAGCACGGAGCCGGGCACCGCGGCCAGCGCCACCTGGGCGGCCCGCTTCAGGCCGCCCGTCTCCGGCCCGCTCGGGGACGCGGTGCCGGACGTGGGGGTGCCGATGGACGGTGAGGACCCGGCGGCCAGTTCGTGCCCCTCGTGCCCCTGGTGGGACGCGGTGCCGCAACCCCCGGCGAGCACGGCCGCTCCGGCCAGGACCCCGATGATCGTCGTCTTCATACGATGTCGGCTGCCCAGGAAGGAGCAGATCACTCATCCGGGTGTACGGCTACGCCTTCGGGGCCTGGGTGATGCGCACCATGGTGCCCGAGGGGTCGCGGAACGCGCAGTCACGCGGCCCCCAGGGCTGGTCGATGGGCTCCTGCAGCACTTCGGCGCCCGACGCGCGCA
Source organism: Nonomuraea sp. K271 (assembly GCF_009908215.1). Lineage (NCBI taxonomy): Bacteria > Bacillati > Actinomycetota > Actinomycetes > Streptosporangiales > Streptosporangiaceae > Nonomuraea > Nonomuraea sp. K271. The sequence goes on from NZ_JAAAHR010000131.1 coordinate 21,953, forward strand.
CCCGTTCGAAGGTCGCGTCGAGGTCGTCGGCGCTGAAGATGATCATCGGCAGGGCGCCCTTGGCGAGCAGGTCCTGGAGGGCGTCGCCGTCGGCCTTCGGCCGGCCGGAATGCGGTGTGGAGAGCACGTATTCGGGGGCGGGCACGCCCGGGGTGCCGAGGGTGACCCAGCGGCCCTCGCCGGAGGGGACGTCGTTGCGCACATCGAGGCCGAGCGCGTCGCGGTAGAAGGCGAGCGCTTCGTCGACGTCGTGGACGGTGATGTGGCAGCTCTGCAGTGAGATGGTCATGCGGACAACGCTAGGCAGCGGCGTCGCCGCCCGCTTCTTCGATCCTGCTCGGTGCGTCCTTCGTCGGCCGGGTGTGCACCTTCGCCACGCACGGGGGCATCGCCGTCACGGCCGTGTGCTCCCTGGCGCGGTAGGCGCTCGGCGTCTCCCCCGTCAGCTGGGCGAAGCGGGAGCTGAACGAGCCGAGCGAGGTGCAGCCGACCGCCATGCACGCGTCGGTCACGCTGACCCCCGCGCGCAGCAGCGCCATCGCGCGTTCGATGCGACGGGTCATGAGGTAGTTGTACGGCGTCTCGCCGTAGGCGGCCCGGAACTGCCGTGAGAAGTGCGCCGGCGACATGAGCGCGTGGCGGGCCAGCGTCGGCACGTCGAGCGGGCGGGTGTATTCACGGTCGATCAGATCCCGGGCCCGCCGCAGGTGCACGAGGGTGGCGAGGTCCTGCGGGGTCATGTTGGAAGCGTATACCCGTCCGGCCCGCCACGAGGCGGCCAGGTGCGCGGTCGGGGGTGAGCCCGGGGCACTGGATCATGATCCGCGTGAGCACGACCGGCCGGGCGGCCCCGAGCCGGTGCGCTCGGGGCCGCCAGGACCGGCCGTGCTAGCGGAAGCGCCGCAACCGCAGGCTGTTGCTCACCACGAACACGCTGGAGAACGCCATCGCCGCTCCGGCGATCATAGGGTTGAGCAGGCCGAGCGCGGCCAGCGGGAGAGCCGCGACGTTGTAGGCGAAGGCCCAGAACAGGTTGCTCTTGATCGTCCTCAGCGTCCTGCGGGACAACCTGATCGCGTCAGCCGCGACCCGCAGGTCGCCTCTGACCAGGGTGAGGTCGGAGGCCTCGATGGCGGCGTCGGCGCCCGTGCCCATCGCCAGCCCCAGATCGGCCTGGGCGAGCGCGGCGGCGTCGTTGACCCCGTCGCCCACCATGGCCACGACCCTGCCCTCGGCCTGCAGCCGCTTGACCACGTCGACCTTGTCGGCGGGCAGCACCTCGGCGATCACCTCGTCGATGCCCACCTCGGCGGCGACCGCCTTGGCCGCCTGCTCGTTGTCGCCGGTCAGCAGCACCGGCGTGAGCCCCAGCGCGGCCAGCTGCCGCACGGCCTCCTCGCTCGTCGGCTTGACGGCGTCGGCCACGACGAGCACCGCCCTGGCCTTGCCGTCCCAGCCGACCGCGACGGCCGTGCGGCCGCCGGCCTGGGCGGTGTGCAGAAGCCGCTCCAGCTCCGCGGGCAGGTGCTGCGACCACTCCGCCAGCAACCGCGGCCTGCCGACCAGGACCGCGTGCCCGTCGACGACGCCCTGCACGCCGAGCCCTTCGACGTTCGCGAAGTCCTCGGGCGCGGGCAGCTCTCCGACGCGCTCGGCGGCGCCCGCGGCCACGGCCCGCGCGATGGGGTGCTCGGAGGCGTGTTCCAGCGCCCCGGCCAGGCGCAGCACCTCGGCCTCGCTCTCCCCCTCGGCGACGTGCACGTCGCTGAGGGTCATCCGGCCCTCGGTGACCGTGCCCGTCTTGTCGAGCACGACGGTGTCGATCCCGTGCGTCGACTCCAGCGCCTCAGGGCCCTTGATCAGGATGCCGAGCTGGGCGCCCCTGCCGGTGCCGACCAGCAGGGCCGTCGGCGTGGCCAGGCCGAGCGCGCACGGGCAGGCGATGATCAGCACCGCGACCGCCGCGGTGAACGCCGCCCCCACGCCGCCGCCCGTGCCCAGCCAGAACCCGAGCGTCCCGATCGCCAGCGCGATCACGATCGGCACGAACACGCCGGAGATGCGATCGGCCAGCCGCTGCACCTGCGCCTTGCCGGTCTGCGCCTCCTCCACCAGCTTGGCCATCTGGGCCAGCCGCGTCTCGCCGCCCACCCGGGTGGCGCGGACGACGAGCCTGCCGCCCGCGTTCACGGTGGCGCCGGTGACGGCGTCGCCCACGCGTACGTCCACGGGCACGGACTCGCCCGTCAGCATGGAGGCGTCGACCGCCGAGGCACCCTCCACCACCACGCCGTCCGTGGCGATCTTCTCGCCGGGCCGGACCACGAACGTGTCGCCCACCTGCAGCCGGTCGGCGGGGATGCGCAGCTCAGCGCCGTCGCGCAACACCGCGACGTCCTTGGCGCCGAGGTCGAGCAGGGCCCGCAGCGCCGCGCCCGCCCGCCGCTTGGAACGGGCCTCGAAATAGCGCCCGGCCAGGATGAACGCGGTGACCCCCGCCGCCGCTTCGAGATAGATGTTGCCCGACCCGTCGGTGCGCTCGATCGTGAACTCGAACGGATGGGTCATGCCGGGCATGCCCGCCGTGCCGAAGAACAACGCCCACAACGACCAGCCGAGCGCGGCCAGCGTACCGATCGAGACCAGCGTGTCCATGGTGGCCGCGCCGTGGCGCAGGTTGGTCCAGGCGGCCTTGTGGAACGGCCACCCCGCGTACACCACGACCGGCGCCGCCAGCGTCAGCGACAACCACTGCCAGTTCGTGAACTGCAGCGGCGGGACCATGGCCATCGCGATCACCGGCACGGCCAGGACCACGGCGGTGATCAGCCGGTCGCGCAGCGGCCGCAGCTCGTCCCGCGGCTCCTGCCCGGCCGCGTCCGCCTGGGGCGGCGCGGGCAGCTCGGCGGTGTAGCCGGCCTTCTCCACCTCGGTGACGAGGTTTCGGGGGTCGACGCCGGCCGGGAAGGTGACGTTCGCCTTCTCGGTGGCGTAGTTGACCGTCGCGGTCACGCCGTCGAGCTTGTTGAGTTTGCGCTCGATCCGGTTGGCGCACGATGCGCAGGTCATGCCGCCGATCGAGAGCTCGACCGCCTGGTGCCGGTCATCGGTGAGCGTGGACATCACCGTTCTCCTCTCGCGTTCAGTGGCCGTGGCCGTCGTCGTCGTGCCCGCCGGACGTGGTGGCCGGAGTCTGCCGGGGCTTGGCCGCCTGCTCGCCGCCGCCGAGCGTGAAGTCGGCCGTACGGACCTTGCCGTCATGCTTGAAGTCCAGGAACAGACGGTAGTCGCCGTCGCTCGGCACCTCGGCGTAGAAGACGATGTCCGGCCCCGCCGCGGTCTTGCCGTCGCCGGGCTCGCCGTCGGGATGCACGTGCAGGTAGGCCAGGTCGTTGGCGCGCAGGGCCACCAGGTGGCCGTAGGCGCCGAGGTAGGGCTGCAGGTCGGTGACCGGCTCGCCGTCCTTGCTGACCCTGAGGGTGAGCTCGCTCGACCGGCCGGGATTCAGGTCCCCGTCAAGGGTGACGGTGTAGCCGTCGACGGTGGAGGCGCGGGTGACCGGCGGCAGCGCCTCGGGCTCGTAGTCGCCCGCCACGGACAGGTCGGTCCCCAGGGTGAGGGCGTCGCCGCCGGTGGGGGCGAAGTCGGCGAAGGCGCGGTAGGCGCCCGCCTTGGGGAACGTGACCTCCACCGACCAGGTGCCGTCGGCGGCCATCTCCGGATGCACGTGCTGGAAGGTCGACAGGTCACGGGACACGACGATGAAGTGCATCTTCTTGTCGTGCTGGACCTTGTAGCCCGTGACCGGACGGCCGTCGGGGCCCGTCACGGTGAAGCGGAAGTCGGCGGGCTCACCGGGTCTGATCTTTGTGGTGAGCGGGGTGAGGGTGTAGCCGTTCTCCGACACTTGGAGCCCCCCGGGGGTATTGTCGGCTGTCTGCTGGGTGACGTGCTCGTCGTGCTTCGCACGTGCGGTGGGGGCCGCCATGGCGCTGTGGTCGCCGGCCGCAGGTGGCGCGCTGGTGGCGCTGCTCGCGGCCGGGCCGACGACCTTGCCCGCGCCCAGGGCGCCGCCGAAGACGACGGCGAGCCCCAGGACGTACGAACCGATCTTGGCCGGCGTGTTCATGACATATCCGCCACACCGTATCCGGCGCCCTCGACTGCTGCGACGATCTTCGCCGCGTCGACAGGGCCGTCGGTGCCGACCGTCAGCCGCCCTGACGCCAGGTCCACCTCGACGGCGGTGACGCCGGGAACCTCGCCGACCTCCTCCTTGACCGAACTCACGCAGTGTCCGCAGGTCATCCCCTTGACGGTGTAGGTGACAGTGCTCATAACGATCTCTCCTTCACTCACGAACGGACAAGTCGGGCGATGGCCTCCGCGGCCTCCTTGACCTTGGCCTCGGCCTCGGGGCCGCCCTTCTGCGTGGCCTCGGCCACGCAGTGGGCCAGGTGCTCTTCGAGCAGCGACAGGGAGAACGACTTCAGCGCGCTGGTCGCCGCCGACACCTGGGTCAGGATGTCGATGCAGTATTTGCCGTCTTCGACCATGCGCTGCAGGCCCCGGATCTGACCCTCGACACGGCGCAGCCTCAGCGCGTGCTCCTGCTTGTTACCGCTGTATCCGGGCATCGCCGGTCTCCCTTCAGTGGCGTCGCTCGAAAAACACTATACCCCCCTATGGTATTCCCAACGCAAGGACCCCTTCCTGCTTCCCGCCATGGCGGACATGAACCCTACGGGGGTACCCCTCCTGGGTTACAGGCGGCGGCACGCGGGCGCGAAGTCCGCCGACGGCTGCCCGGCGCCCGGCGGCCCCGCCCCGCACGACCGGTACGCTTCCCCGTCAGGGGCAACGGATGGCGGAGGACGTCGGTGAAGAGGCTGTTGGCGCGGCTCTGGCACGGACTTCGCGGGCCGGTGAAGTGGCGGCTGCTCTACCTCTCGCAGGACAAGTTCATGGTCGGTGTGACCGGTGTCGTCCGCGACCCTGACGGCAACGTCCTGCTGCTGCGGCACCGCTTCTGGGCCGAGGACCAGCAGTGGGGGCTGCCGACGGGCGGCGCGCAGCGCGGCGAGACCTTCGAGCAGACGGTCGCCCGCGAGGTCAGGGAGGAGACCGGGCTTGAGGTGCGCGTCGGAAAGATGGTGCAGCTCAGGAGCGGGTTCCAGCTCAGGGTCGAGGTCGCGTACGCGGCCGGGTACGCCGGCGGCGGCACGATGCGCCTGAACCCGATGGAGATCCTGGAAGCCCGCTGGTGCGCCCCCGACGACCTCCCCAAGGGCCTGCTGGAGTCACACCGGCGGCTGATCGAAGCGTCACACCGGTAGGGGCGGGCGGACGGCGCCCCGGGATACGATGTCGGGCCTGAGGATCCTCGTCGAGACGTCGCCCGACCGGGCTTGAGGATCGGGCCGGCTCGCCGGTCGCGTCTCCCTACCTGTGGGAGGTGCGTGCCCGATGAGCATTCGTACGGTCGTCACCGTGGTGGCGGCAGGCGCGGCGGCCAGCATGGCCTTGGGGGAGTTCGTCCCCTTCCTGACCTCTGTGGGCGCGGAGTTCCAGCTGTCGCTCACCGCCGCGGGCCTGCTGTCCTCGGCCATCACGCTGGTCGCCGGGCTCACCTGTCTGCCGCTCGGGTTGTGGGTTGATCGTCGTCGGCTGCGCGGGTTCTTCGTGGCCGGTCTGGCGGCTCTGGGGGTGGCGGGCCTGGCGGCGACGCTCGCGGGCGGTCCGACGGCGTTGTTCGTGTCACGGGCCGTCCAGGCCGCCGGTTACGCCCTCGTCATGATCACGGGCCCCGGGCTGCTGGCCCGCCTGCTGGAGGGCCGGTCCCGGCAGACGGCGCTGGCGCTGTGGGGGTTGTGCATCCCGTCGGGGCTGGCACTGGCCGGCGCCCTTGGCGGGCTGACCACGGGCTGGCGCGCCGAGGTCGCCGCGGTGGGCGCGATCACCGTGCTGCTGGCCGTACCTGCCGCGACGTTGCCGCCCGACGCCCCTCCCGGCCGTGCACCCGGCCACCGGCCCGACCGGGTACACGAAATGGAGGGCGGCCGGGAGGACGGCGGAGGAAACGGCCGGAGGCACGGGCAGGAGCACGACCGCGAGCGCGGCAGGGCCGGTGGTCGGGGTGGTCGGTGTCGCGGG
>NZ_JAAAHR010000132.1:0-27895 GCF_009908215.1 Nonomuraea sp. K271
CCTGTTCGCACACTGGGCTTACATGACCGAGTTCTGACGGACTGGATGAGACGAGCGGAGTGACGAGAGATCGTCACGCTCCGTTCTGTGGGAGCCCGGAGGTGAGACTCCTCCGGGCCACCCGGCGTGTCGAGTGGCCGAGTAAGGGCGCCCCAGTGCGGAGATGACAAACGCGACCCCTGATGATCGTTGGGTGTCTACGCCAGTCGATCAAGAACAGGGGCCGCGTTCGCGTGCCATCATCCCCGATCAACGTGCTCGCCCGCCACCTGGAGCACGTCACCTTCTCCGACCCACCCATCGACCCGCTCGATCTGCCCGCTCTGGCCGAGGTCCTGGATACCGTGCCCGACCCGCGCGACCGCCGCGGACGCCGTTACCGGCTCGGCCCGCTGCTGGCGTTATCCCTGCTCGCCGTCCTTGGTGGAGCAACCTCCCTGGCAAAGATCACCCGAGTCATCGCCGAATACGATCCACGCCTTCGCGCCCGGGCCGGTCTGCCCGGCACGCCCCGGCTGGCCGCCAGTACCCTGGGACGCCTGCTCGCGCGCCTGGACGACGACGCCTTCGACACCGCGATCTGCGGCTACCTGGCCTCACTCACCGCCTGCGCCACGCCCTCACACCAGGGCTCACTCACCGGCTTGGCCGTGGACGGCAAGACCCTGCGCGGCAGCCGCACCCCCAACGGCACCGCGGTGCACCTGCTGGCCGCCACCCGCCACGACACCCAGACCGTCGTGGCCCAGCGACAGATCGAGGCCAAGAGCAACGAGATCCCCACATTCACACCCCTGCTGTCCAGACTGGACCTCACCCACATGGTGATCACCGCCGACGCCTTGCACACCCAGCACGAGCACGCCCGCCACCTCATCGCCGCCGGCGGCCACTACCTGTTCATCGTCAAAGGCAACCAGCCCACCCTGCAACGCCGGCTCAAGGCCCTGCCCTGGCGCGAAGCGGTCCTCAACGACCGCACCGACGAACAAGGCCACGCGCTGGAACTCGCCGCCGGACAGGCGGTGCGGGCGGTGCCGTTCGCCTTGAGATGCTCGGCTGGTACGAAGCACCCCAGATCCGTGCGGGCTGACTGAACACTCCGGGCGTGAATGGGAAGCCGACACTACGCCAGATCGACCTACTGTGCCGGCCCGGGTCAAGGTCTGCGGATGATGCGGCCGGACTGGATGACGTATTTCGGTGGACGGGTGCCGATGATTTCGGGGTCCTCGGCGGCATCACCCTCATAGATCACGAGATCGGCCAGCTTGCCCGGCTCGATCGTGCCGACCCTGTCGGAGATGCGCAGGAGTTCGGCATTGACGCGTGTGGCCGACTCAATGGCGTTGGCGAGGCCGATCTCCTTGGCCATCAGGTAGATCTGGCGGGCCCTGGTGCGCTGCTCAGTACCGATGAGGTCGGCGCCGGAGCCGAGCGATACCCCCAGGTCGTGCAGCGCTCGGGAGCATGCACCGACGCGTCGGGCTCTCACTGAAACTCGGGCGGACGCTGGTCATGGTTGGCGTGATCGGTCTGGTTTCGATGGTGGCCTACTTTGCCGACCTCATCTCCGGGGCCAACGTCCTCGTCGGCCTCATCGAATGCGGCGCCGTCCATCCGTTCCTGCTCGGCCTTAGCTGCGCGGGAGTTGCCATCTGGCATGGGTGTAGCTCCGTAGTGACTGGTTTGATCAAGCGCTGAGGGTGTGTTCGTCCTGGTGACGGCGGTGGTGGACACGCTGGTTCTCGCGCTCGACGTGGAAGATCCAGTACTGATCGAGATCGTTGTTGGCGATCAGGGCACGGAGCTTCAAGATGGCCTCGGCCCCCGCCAGTCCCCACCGGTCCGGTGATGTCCAGACGGTCGCCGATGTCAATCCCCTCAAAGCGTGGAGACGGTTCTATGCCACAGCGGCCCTCAGCAGGGCCGTTGATGCTTGCCGCTTCTCGATCATGTGACGCTCGAATGTGACAGGCGGCAGCCCGTCGTTGGCGCTGTGTCTGCGCTTGACGTTGTAGAAGTCCGCGATCCAGGTCGCGATCTTCAACCGGGCCTCCGCTCGGGTGCGGAAGCGGTGCCGGTATACGAACTCGACCTTCAGGGTGCTGTTGAGCGACTCGGCGGCTCCGTTGTCGAGCGCGCACCCGACCCGGCCCATCGACTGCACTACCCCGTGCTTGCGGCATTCGGCCTGGTAGCGGGCAGCTGTGTACTCCGAGCCGCGATCCGAATGGAAGATCACCCCATCCACGTCACCACCGCGCGTGACCACGGCCATCTGCAGCGAGGCGACCGTCAGCGCCGCGTCATGGTGCTCCGACATGGCGTAGCCGAGCAGCCGGCGAGAGAACAAGTCCTCGACCGAGGCCAAGTACAGCGGCCCCTCATCGGTGCGGATCATCGTGACATCGCCGACCCACAGCACGTCTGCAGCGATTGCGGTGAACTTCCGGCGCACCAGATCCGGCGCGGCCGGCCGCTTGCCCTGCCGGGTCAGCGAACGCGGCTTCTTCGGCCCGCGGCCGGCCAAACCGAGTTCGGCCATCCGCTTGGCCACGGTGTTCTCCGACAGCTTCCAGCCCTCCGCCCTCAAATCTTGGGCGATGCGGGGCGACCCGTAGGTGCCACCAGAGGCGGCAAAAAGCCGTTTGATCTCCTCATCCAGATGGGCGCGCCGCTCTTGGCGAGCTGTTGGCCCGCGATTCCTCCACTTGTAGAACCACGAGGACGAAACTCCCAGCGCACGAAAGCAGATCTTGTGGGGAACGCCAAACTCGGTCCTCTGGGACTCGATGAACTCCACCACGGCTATCGGTTCAGCGAGTCCTTGACCCATAGGACCACGGATCGTTTGAGGACTGTGAGACTGAAGAGGTACCGTCCGCCACGCCAGGGTCTGACCCAGTTTGAGACTGGCCACCTGTGCCTTGGTGATGACCTGTCGCCCTGGCCCGGGCGGTACCGCCGGAGCAGGCGCGGATGTGTCCCCATAGGGGCCTCGCAATGTGCATCATCACAGTCCTGACCTCCTCGCCCGGCCGGTGACCACCACATCCCCGACCCTTCGAGGAGACCAGTGACTGCCTCCACCGACGACCACACCGACGCAGCCGACGTCGAGGCGCGAGAGGAGATCGTGCTCGGCGTGGATACTCATGCCGACATGCACGTCGCAGCAGTGATCACCGTCATGGGCGTGCTGATGGGCACCCAGGCGTTCCCGGCCACCGCCGACGGTTACGCGGCGCTGCTGAGCTGGGCGAGCGGACACGGCCGGCTGCGGCGGGCGGGGGTCGAGGGCACCAGCTCGCACGGCACCGCGCTCAACCGCTACCTCCGCCGCCATGACCTGCGGGTTCTGGAGGTCAACCGGCCCGACCGGGCCCGCCGGCGACGGCGCGGCAAGACCGACGCCATCGACGCCGAGAACGCCGCTCGAGCGGTGCTGTCGCAGGAGGCCGCCGCCATCGCCAAGACCGGCGACGGCCCCGTTGAGATGATCCGGATGCTCAAAGTCGCTAGAGACTCGGCGGTCAAGGCCCGTACCCAGGCCATCAACCAGCTGCGGGCCGTCCTGATGCGAGCGGATTCGGCACTGCGCGACGCGCTGGCCGGTCTGGGCTCGGTCACCCTCATCCGCACCTGCGCAGATCTGCCCGCCGCCGAGCACCGCACCATCGACGACGCGGCCCGTGGCGTGCTGCGCATGCTCGCCCGCCGCATCCTGGCCCTGACCGAAGAGGCCCGCGCGCACGAGCGAACGCTGGTGGCGATCATCACCGAATGCGCGCCGAAACTGCTCCAGCAGTACGGGATCGGGCCGGACACCGCCGCCGCGCTGCTCATCACCGCCGGCGACAACCCCGACCGGCTCGGCAGCGAAGCCGCCTTCGCCGCCCTATGCGGCGTCAACCCGATCGAGGCCTCCTCCGGCAAGACCGTCCGGCACCGGCTCAACCGTGGCGGCGACCGGCGCAGCAACAGCGCCCTCTACACCATCGTCGTGACCCGCCTCGGCCGCGATGCGCGCACCCGCGCCTACGCCGAACGCCGCACCACCGAGGGCAAATCCAAGAAAGAGATCATCCGCTGCCTCAAGCGCTACGTCGCCCGCGAAGTCTTCCCTGCTCGAACGGGTCGAGTCACGCCCGATCACGGAGCGGGCAGACGGGCATGTTGGGCTAAGATCGGCCCTACGCTGACAGCGGGGTGGCGATCGTCGATTGACGGCGAACGCCCGCTGCGAGGGCGCGGATGAGGAGTGGGCCGAGCACCCAATAGGGGAGTGAGGTGACGATACCGGGGAATCCGAGGTCTCCGGAGATCAGTGCGTAGAGGGCATGGCTGATGGCATTGCCCATGACCCCCATGATGGCGAAGAACCAGACGATCAGCATCGGCACCCTCAGGCCCTTGTGCATGGCCAGACCGCAAAGGACGAAGGCGGCGTACGGGATCATGTTGAGCCACACGAAGAGGTCTTGGTGGTCGATGCCCAGGGAGGGGAAGGCTCGCGGAGCCGCATCGAAGATCTCCGCTGTCCAGCGCGGGTAGAACCCGCCCATGAACTCCTCGGCGAAGTGCAGGAACTGCCAGGCGAGTGCGGCCGAGTAGATGGGCAGGATTCGGTCGGGGTCGTACGGGCGGCGGTTGGTGGTCGCCAGATGGCAGCCGTAGGCGATGACCATGGCGGGGATGAAAGTCCACCACATGGCGGCGCCTGCGGAGATGAGTGCGAACACGGTGATCAAAACGCCGGCCAGCAGGCCGGCCACGACCGCGTCTCTGCGCTGTGCAGACATGGACGTATCCTTTCTGATGCGCTGCCATGTCATGGTTCGTCAGCCAGGTGGCAGCGATGGATGAGAACTCCGCGTTGCGGAGAGGCCGCGTCCAGATGGTTGCCGCCGTCTGGACGCGGCCGGGCTCAGGTCGACCGACTCCCTTCTGCCGGACCGGTGCAGGTCAAGAAGAAAGCGACGTGATCTTCTGCCCACCGCGTGGCGCGGGCGAGGTCTTCGTCGGTGGCGTCCGCTCGCAGGTAGAGGAACCGGGGCACTTGCAGGGGGGCGAAGAGCTCCCACACCAACTGGCCCGCAGGCACGTCGGATCGGAGCAGCCCTGCCTCTTGCCACCGCCGGAAGGGTTCGGCCAGCAGATCGCGGGAGCTCTCGATCGCCTGCGCCAGGCCCCGAATGCCTTCTCCTCCGGTCCCCTCGCGGAGCATCACGCTGGCGAACAGGCGTGCCCGCCTGCTTGCCCAGCGGGAGAAGACCTGGTTCACCACCTCCGGGATCGCTGCGGCGGGTCCCGCCTCGACGAGTTCGTCCATGCCGAACGGAAGGGCCTCGAGTGAGGGTGGTCCGGCCTCGGTGAACAGGACGTCATAGAGCGCCTGCTTGCCGCTGAAGTGCGCGTAGATCGCGCTCTCCCGTACACCTACGGCTTCGGCGATCTGCCGCAGCGAGGTCGCCGCGTATCCCTGCCGCGCGAACAACTCCAGCGCGGCCTCGACCAGTCGGTCCCGGGTCGGCGGGGCCGCGCTCTTGGGCGGTCGGCCACGGCGACGCGCTGGAGAGCCACCTCTCATGGCAAGAAATTTAATGACTGACCATTAAATTATCAAGACCCAGCGGGAAGCCGATGGATCAGATCGTTGCGCTTGGCACCGGCCATGACCGGGCGCCGGTCGGCGAGCAGGGCCGGAGTTCACCCTTCGTTGCGATCCCTCCAGGGTGATGACCGACCCCGTACCGTCGCACCCAACGGGGAGCCCAGCTCGGACTACCCACGCGGGAACGGCAACCTGGGAATGTCCCACGGCACCGCACCGTCATCGCCGCTGGTCGGCCGATGGCACCTGGCAGATGCTGCTGACCGCGATCCAGACCGGACAAGACGCCGAAGGGCGGGTCGACTGGGACATCGCCGTGGACTCCACCACCGTCCGGGCGCACCAGCACGCCGCCGGTGCCCCCCGCACTCCGCCCTCACCGCCTCCCGTGCCGGGGCGGCAAAAGGGGGACGCCGCGGGGACAAACCGGGGCGATCCGGTGCCGGCCGCGCTGGCCGCCCGGCTGGCGGAGGTGGTCAGGCCGGGGAGTGCTTAGGCCGTTCCCGTGGAGGCTTCACCACCAAGATCCACCTGTCCGCGGACGGCCGCTGCCGGGCGTTGTCACTGGTGCTGACGCCGGGCCAGTACGGCGACAGCCCTCAGTTCCGCAGGGTGCTCAAGGCCTGACCTCGTCCGAGGTCCTCTGCTCAGCGTCAGATTCGATGAGAATGTGATCTATGCAGCCCGCGCTGCCGCTATCGGGGTGCAGCCTTCCCGACTTCCTGAGCCGCCACGGACTGTATTCCGGGGACCGTCCTGTGCCGGTCGACGGCCGTGGAAGGGCCGGTCCAGGACATTGGCCCCACCGGCTCAGTGTGAGGGCTGGAAACGGCGGAAGAAGAAGCGTTCGCCGGCGCCGGGCAGGAAGGTGGAATGGACGCCGAAGACCATCCACATGTCCATCGGCGCCCCGGCCTCCATCACGTCGAAGCCTTGCCGGCGGTAGAAGGCGCTCCACCCGGGCGTGGGCGGCATCGCGCCGTACAGCAGCAAGTAGCCACAGTGGACGTAGACCTGCCTGCAGCGCTTGAGCAGCGCCGCGCCGATCCCACGGCGGCGTTCGGTCTCTGCCACGGCCACCGCCTTGATCTTCGCCAGACCGATCGCGCCGAGCAGCACCACCTTCTGCACCTCGCGCCGATCAGCGCGAGCCGGAATGAGCTGCAGGTGATCCTCAGCTACGTTGATGGGCGGGTAGGCGATCAACGTGCCGATGATCCCGCGGTCGCGATGCTCGGCCACCAGCACGAGCGCGGCATGCAGGTAGGCCTGCAGCGGATCGTCCAGGTGGCGGGCGAACTGCTCGGCTAAATACCGGTGAAAGGCGCCAGCACCGCCGCGCAACCCGCTGCGCAGGGCAGCTCCCGCGATGTCGGCCGTCACCGCGTCCCGCAGCACGTCCTCCAGCCGGACGCCGGCGGCCAGCGGCACTAACTCGGTAATAGCTGGCAGGTCAGTGGCCCGAGCTTGCCGAATGCGGACACCGGCAGTGTCAGACCAGCCGTTGATCAGATTCTGCTCGCTCAACCTTTCGGGCTTCTTGCGTGCCCTCAACCGGTTGCCCTTGCTCACCGCGCCGCCCTTCGGACATCTGTTGCTGGGGCCCTGCTGGAGGTCTCGGCTGTCTCACACGTCTGGGGCGAGATCCGGCAGTGTGTAGGTCGGGACGTCGGACCCGCGCTTGGTGAACCGCTCGGCCCACATGGCGACGTCACCGGCATCGTCGTCACCGGGATCGGGATCGCCGGCCACCTGCTGCGCCTCTTCCGCGCTGCTGTGAAGAGCCTGGGTGAAGTCGCGCAGCGCGGCCACACAGTTGTAAGGGTTGCGGGCACCCGGTGTGCCCTCGCCCGGCTTGGTGGCCTTGACCGCATCCCACATGGCGTCGGCATACAGCCACAGCGCTCGGCGGGCACGCTCCTGCCGGGCCCGATCCACAGGGTCGAGCTGGGCCAGCAGCGCCGTGTCCAGCTCGGCCAGGTCATCGGCCAGATCAATCAGGTTGTCTTGATGACGGGTCTCCCACTCACCGCTGTCAGTCGTCACGCCGGCGACGTTACGCCTCCGTCTGATCTACGTCCCCAGACCTGCCAAGGCGGTATGGCCGCCGACGCTGCGCCCTGGACTCCAGTAGCCGGACTGCAGGACGGGCATGGGCAGCGGCCGAGGAGACGCGATCAGGGTGCCCGGTCCCCAGTGTCCGGTCGGCCTCTTGCCGAAGTTTTGATCGTGCTATCACGGCGCTCCCCGGCGTATGCGGGTACGGCACTCGCATGAGCAAGCACACACCCATGGACAAGGAAGCCGCCGCCCGTATCCAGTCGGCCGCGGCGAAGACCCTGGGCAGCGACACCGCTCGTGATGAGTTCGATCGCCGCGCCCAGTCCGCGGGAGACAAGAACGAGGCGCGCGACAACGACGGCGATGATGGCGAGGGCCGGTCGCCGGCACTCATCGGCGCGTGACAGGACAAGGGGCGTCGTTCATGGCGGTGACCTTTCGCCCGGCGCTCGGGCAGCTCTACGATCCGATGCGCGAGCAGCTGCCCAAGGCGATGACCTGGCGGCTGTCGCCACAGGACGTGGAGCTGCTCATTGCGGTGCCAGGGCCGACGGCCGAAGAGGTCGCGGCCACACACGGGCGGCTGGGCCGGGCCCGCTTCGCTTTCATCGAGCGGCCGAATGTACTGGTGCTGTGCCACCGCTTCGGTACGGGCGGCTGGGGAGCGCAGCCGTGGCAGGCCGTACGGCAGGACCACCCGGACCTCTACCCGCCCGGCCTGCCTGCCGCTGAGCGGTTTCCCATCCACGTCTATCTCGCCGATTCCCGGACCGGGCGAGTACTCGCCCATGGCCTGACGTCCTGGCCCCAAGAGTTCGTGGCCCCGTTGCAGGAGGCGATCGAGCGGCACGTGGCCGGCCCGCAGGATGACGCCGCTGCCGGCGTTGAGCTGGAGGAGTTGCTGCAGCTCTATCCCGACAGCGGACAGCTGGTCCGCGATCGGGCCCCGTTCACCTGCACGGCGACGCTGGTTTCCGCACCGTAACCCGAGCGCAGGAGGCGCGTGGTTACTGGCGCCTGCGGCCTTGACCCGGCTGGAGCGCGCCCACCAGCACGTTCAGGCCGTACCGGCCTCTAGGAACCCCGAATTACGCGGAACGCGGGGCCATGGTGGATGCTGCAGAGCTGGGGCGTGGGCGCATTCGCGGTCATCTGCTTGACGACCTCCAGCCCCAGTAGTAGGGCCGCCGGCGACGGCTGTTGGTGTACCCCTGCCTGAACGTGGTGAGGCCGTACCGTTGAGGCTCAGCCACGCGATCAGCCGTAGAGCCCGCCGGGCGTGTCATAGAACGTGCGCGTGCCGGAGCCGATCTCGCCGTCAGTGAGCGAGGGCATCTCGTCCAGCACGAGGGGGACGGCTCCAGCCCAGAGCGAGCCGTCCTCCAAAAGCTCAGCGAGCTGGTCCCGGTCTACCTCTCTGGGACCTCCTGCACGTCCCCGCCAGCCGAAATCGGGCCGACGAGCAGCATGACCGTGTCCCGGCCTCGGGCAGCCTCAGCCCACTCCTCAGGGATGTCGACGCCGCCCAGATACAGATGCAGGGGCGTCTCTCCCTCCTCCGGCTCCGTCATGCGGACCGCCACCCACTCGGGTGTGAGACTCGACGGGTAGTTCCGAACGAGCCGCACCGACCAGCCCGGCGCGACCTCGGCCACGGCGAACAACTCGTCGAACCCGGCTTCCCGCCACACTGTCAGCTCCAGCTCGTTCAGCCACGCCACGGCGCCCTGGCCGTGGTCTTCGATGACGGCCGCTGTCACCAGCAGAGCCGCTTTCGCGGTCGCCTCTGGGCTGTCCTTGTCGAAATCCATCTCGGCCGGCAGCATGACCGGCTGGACAGTGACCGCGAACTCGCCGACCATATCTGGCCGGACGCTGGAGGGCAGCCCGGCGGCAACCGGGCCTCGAGGGATGTCGATCTGGCGCACCCAGTTCATCTTGGAGGGGACGCAGCGGGCGTGCTGTCTCTTGGAGCTGATCATGCGAGTGACGGGGGACAGGTCGGAATCGTACGCCGTGGCGATGATCTGGAGGCTGGTGTCCTCGCGGCGGGCGTCGCAGTCGTCTCCGCACCAGTCGCATTCGTACGTGGGCTTGCGGTTGGCGAGCCAGGAGCGCATGTCCTCGACGTTGTCGAGGGTGACGCCGCGCCAGCCCTCACCGCGCATGAACGCCTTCACGTCGTCGGAGAGTACGTAGCGCAGTCCGCTATCGAGACGCTCCCAGGCGTCCCGAATGTAGGCGAGGGCGTTCTGGTAGCTCTCGCCGGTGGCTTCCTGGCGGCGCCGGGCGGTTCTGCTCGGGCCGGTCGTTCCTGGTCATCTCGGTCCAGTCTGGCGGCGGCCCCTGCCCACGCTCACGGCCCCGCCTGGTCCAGAGACACGTACGCGTCCGCGTAAATCACCAGAATGGGAGGGAGTACCTCGCTGCTCGTCGTCGCCGCTACCCCGATTTGTGCTGTCCCTGCGTGGGCGGGACGGCTCGGGATCCCCGCCGTGCGGGGGCTGGAGCCTCAGCAGTGGCGACAATACACCGGACGGCGGCAAAAGGCAGCGGCCCCACCGGGATCGGTGGAGCCGCCTTCAGCAGTGCGACCTATGAGTCCGAGTCGGCGGGTGTCTCGCCGGGGCGAGCGGCACGCGCGGACCCGACCTCCTTCCCGGGACCCGCCAGCCGTGAGCGCCACGCCGGGCTACCATGACCGGTATGACCGCTCCCCAGCACCGCGCGCACCTCACCGACCGCGTCCAACGGCTGGAGTCATGGGCGTTCGCCGCCGGCGCCGACATCAAAGCGGCCGTGGAGCAGCTGCCGGGCACGATCCGGCAGGAAATCCTCGACTACACCTCGCCGGTCCTCGGGGAGATCATGGCAGGCCGCGCTACCCTCGCCACGCGCCAGGACGTGGACGACCTGAAGCAGGAGATGAGCAGCCGCTTCGCGAGCATGGACGCCAAGCTCGACCAGATCCTCGCCGCGCTCGGCGGCGCGGACGACCAGCCGCGGGCCTGACCAGGTCTCCACGCCGGCCCGTGCTACGGCGCCGGAGGCACGTTCAGCGGTTCGTTGGAGCAGCCCGCCGCCAGCTCGGACAGGACGGCTTTCTCGGCGGTGTCGGCCGCGAGTCGCCACCGAAGTTTCACCGTCAGCCAGTCGGCCGCGTACCGGCAGCGCGCCCTCGTACGGGGGAAGCCATTCGGCGGGGTCCTGGTCGGCCTTGGACCGGTTGGTGCGGGCGGTGACGGCGACCAGAGCGCGAGCTTCGTCAAGGTCGTTGGCGTACGCCCGCCGCTGGTCCGCGGTCCAGGCAGACGCGCCGGAGTCCCAGCTTTCTGCAAGCGGCACTACGTGGTCCACGTCAAGGCGGGAAGCGTCCGTCACGGTGACGTCGTCGTAGTACGAGCGCCACGCGCCGCCGCTGATCTTGCAGTCGGTGTCGACCTGGGGCGGCTCGATCGCTTCTGCGATGAGGACTTCCTGGCGGGTGTTGCAGCCGTTACGGTCGCTGTCGATCCAGTGCCGGAACGCGCTGCGGGTGTAACCGGCGCGGGACTCGCCGGCGGTGGGCAGGAGGCTGACGGCGTCGTGGAGCATGACGACGTCAGCCGGCGCCGCCGCGGCGGTTGCCGCTACGGCGGTGACGACGCTGGCGACTGCGGTCGCTGTCAGGATGCGGACTGGGGAGAACGGCATGAACTGCCTCCAGCGACTACGAAGCGTTGGGATTGTTAACGCAAAGTAGTTGACGGGAATTGGCGGAGCTGTAGCCGAACGGTGACATTACGCAACCAGTCCGCGAGGGCTCAGTCCTGCCACTACACCACAGACACCCGGCCTGTGACGTCCACACCTGCGCCCAGCCGGGCCGACGCGAACCACAACGGGCTCGAGCAGGATGCCGAGCAGCTCCCGCTGTACCGACAGGTCCGCGCCCCGCCCATCAGCTCTCCAGACTGTCCCGGCCTCGTTCGACGAACGAGGCGCCCTGCCGTTGGGCGAGCGCCAGCAGCAGGTCTGGCGCCGGGGCGGGAGGCGGACAGCTGCTCTACCAGCTCTCGACCACCACGGCCAGCGCCAGGACACGCGCCGCGACCCGCACCGACGCGCACCCGTCCGCGGCGCACACGTACTGCACGACCCCGCCGGCCATGTCGATCTGCAGCTCATCGCCGCAGCTGCCGCGATGAGCGAGGCCGGCGAAGATCCGATCCGCGCGCCATCCGTACTCGGCGGGGCTCTCCCCATAGGTCGACGCCGCCGCCCACATCCGCGCCGCCTCCTGGATGCAGCTTGCCCATGTCGTACGCCTGCGCCACTTTTTCGGCGTGGTCGTCCACGTCCACGGCCCGGCTGGGCACTCTGGCGGATTACGGCTCGAACAGGACGGGATAAGTCCGGCGCGATAACGCGATCTTCTGGATCACCGCAGGTCGGGCTGCTCGATTCGGACTCTTGTGTCAACCGCCGCTGTCCTCCGAGCTGGCGGACCCAGGGTCCGTGTCCCGCCGTATCCCGTCACGGATCCGGGGTATTTTCCGCGCCCGTACGCCCTCCGATCCGAGTGGACAGCCACGGCCGCTGGGTCGACGGCTCCGCCAGGTAAACCGTTGGACGGAGAACGCGATGCACGAGGTGGGCATGAAGGCCCGGTACTCGGGGTGTTCCGGCAGCTATGTGATGAGGTCCTGCTCTTTGGCCGCGGAGTCCTGCGCCTTCCACCGCTGGATCGTCTCCCGGGCATAGATACAGATGACGACTCCTATCACGGCCTTGACCAGGAAGAGGGACAAGATCAAGGCCCCCTGCCCCCAGCGCTGGTACATAGTGACGATCAGGAACACCGCGATGACCGCGCATGCCACGGCCAGAACGGGAAGGCCCACCTTCCAGGCCAGGGTCTTGATGTCCATGGTCGTTGCCCCCTGGAGGACTCCGATGCCGTGGCCCCATCTTCCGGCTTGGACTACGGCATCGGCAGGTGATTCAGGACCTTCTGGCCGCGAGGCCACCTTGTAGACCCGCTACTCCGCGGTCGTCACCCGCTGGACCAGCAAGGTCAGTTAGTGACGAGATCGTCTACCTTCCCTTTCTCCTGCCCCGGCTGGCGGAAGTGGCCGACCGGTGGGCCAAGGGTGAGCCGCTCCGAGTCGAGGACCTGCACCCCGCTGGCGTACTACCCGGCGTACGGAGGGATTGGCCGCCAGCCGACCCACTGGACGATGTCTCGCTGGAAAGGCCGTGCAGCGTTAGGAGGGCAAGCCACGGATGAGTGTGGAGTCTCTGTCGTGGCTGCTCGGCGTGGCGTGCGCCTCCGTCCGGGCCCCACCTGTAAGGTGCGAACCTCGTTCCTCGTACGCTACGTGTCTTCCAGGAGTGACTGTGGTCGTGTCAGTACTCGTGGTTCACATCCGAGCAGTCGGTCGTGAAGAGCTTTGCTCTCGGGCAGGTGTGGGGGTGACCTGTGGCGATCAGTGACGCGGACATCTCGAGCGTCGTCTCCGCCTACCTCGGACGCTACCCGGACGAGGCCGCGCTGCTGTCTGAGCCGGTGCAACTGCTGTCTCAGGGACGGGATCTCGCCTCGCGGCGAAATTTCCCGATGCACGTGACCGTCGGCGCGCTGCTGGTTCGTGGAGGCGTGGAGGTCCTGCTTGTCGAGCACCGCGCATACGGGATCCCGTTGCAGCCCGGAGGCCACTTGGAGCCCACCGACATCTCACTGATCGACTCAGCGGTTCGGGAGTTGGCGGAAGAGACCGGGGTCGACCCTGCGCAGGTTGTCCCAGGATCGCAGAGTCCCGTCTACATCGAGTACGGCAGGGTTCCGGCACGACCGCAGAAGGGTGAGCCGGAGCACTACCACCTCGATATCGGGTACGCGTTCGTGTCGGATGCGGACATGGGGCTGATCCAGGAGTCTGAGGTGACGGGCGCCGCCTGGTATCCACTCGACGAGGCCGAGCGCCTCGTCGGACATCGCATCGCGCGAGCTGTACCGGCCCGGATCGGTTAAGGACTCCTCGCACGCTTCCGTCCGGCAGTGGCGTCAGATCACGGCGCGCCTGGAGAGGCTCCTGCGGCTGTTGTTCGTCTCGTGGGCGGACGAACAGGGGGGGTTTCACGGGCGCAGCCGCGGCGGGCGCCGGCAGAGCTGTGGTGTCCACTTACTCGAAGGATGGTTTGACGCTCCGGTCCCGGCTCCGCTTGAGCTCGAAGAAGCCCTTCGTCTCGGCGACCATGACCAGGCCGTCCCAGAGTCGGCCGGCTTCTTCGCCACGAGGGGCCTGCCTGATCACGGGGCCGAAGAAGACCGTGCCGCCGATGCGGAGAACGGGGGTCCCGACATCGAAGCCGACCTCGTTAAACGCCTCCTCGTGCGAGTCTCGGATGAGCTGATCGAACTCCTCGCTGCTGGCGGCTGCCGCCAGCGAGTCGGGCAGATTCACCTCTGCGAGAGCTTCGGTGATGACCGTGGGGTCGTCGCGACGGCTTTGGTTGTGGCACCGGGTGCCGATGGCGGTGTACAGCGGCCCGAGAATGCCGCGTCCAGCGCGATCAGCGGCGGCCGCGCAGACCCGCACCGCCCCCCAGCTCTTCTCCATCAGGTCCCGGTACTCCTGGCTGAGCCTCTCCCCCTTGCGCTGGATGAGGTTCAGGTGGGCCAGAGACATGAGCCGCCAATCGGCGTGCACCGGCCGGACCTGCTCGACCTCCAGGAGCCAGCGAGAGGTGACCCACGCCCAGGACCACTTCCCTATTGAATAGGCGTTTTGTTCCTGTTCAGGAAAGGGGCTGATGTGGCGGACTGGCGCAAGTTCTGGGTGCCCCGCGACGCGGTGCGGGGCGGTGTTCGGCGGTCGGTTCTGGAGGGCTGGGAGGACCTGCCAGCGAGGGAGCGTGAGGCGGGTGTCCGGGCGGGGGATCTGATCTTCTTATCGCCGGACTACCGGGTGGATCCGCGCCTGAGCGCGTACGCACGGGACAAGGAGTTCCGGTCCTGCACGGCAGAGACCAGGCGGAACTATGCGACGGACATCGGCCTGCTTCTGGACTTTCTGTGGAGCCGCGGCCGCGCATGGACGGAGGCGCGGGAGCAGGATCTGGAGGACTTCGAGCACTGGCGGCGGGAGGCGGAGTCCATCCGGCGGAGGATCGGCGGCACCAAGTGGGATCGCGAGCTGGCCGCGTTCATGCACCTGTTCAAGTGGGCCGTCAAGAACAAGGTCATGACGCACAACCCGGTGGCGACCAAGCAGGTGATGGGCCGCTACGGCCAGTTGGTGACCGTGCCCGAGGCACGGGCGAAGGACGCCCGGCCGAGCAACGTGCACTGGCTGACGCCGCGCACTTGGCGGCGGTGGATCGACATCGGTCTGCGCGGCCACACCAAGGACGGCGTCCCGTGGAGTTGTAAACGTACCTGCGTCTTGACAGACGAGAGAGGTACGACCCATGACTGGCAAGACGACGACCACGACCACCACGACGCCGCCGCTGCGGGCGGTGCTGTATGTCCGGATCAGTGACGACCC
Organism: Nonomuraea sp. K271; assembly: GCF_009908215.1. Classification (NCBI taxonomy): domain Bacteria; kingdom Bacillati; phylum Actinomycetota; class Actinomycetes; order Streptosporangiales; family Streptosporangiaceae; genus Nonomuraea; species Nonomuraea sp. K271. Next base: position 15,211 of record NZ_JAAAHR010000132.1, read on the forward strand.
CGAGGGTGCGGAGAAGGGTGTGGACCGGCAGGAGGCCGACTGCCGTGCCTACGCCGAAGCGCAGGGGTTCTCGGTGGTGGAGGTGTTTCGGGAGAACGACACCTCGGCGTTCAAGCAGCGCACCATCACCCTGCCCACGGGTGAGAAGGTACGCCGGGTGGTGCGGCCGAGGTTCCGGGCGATGCTGCAACTGTTGGCTCGGCATGGTGCGGAGGCGATGATCGCCTACGACCTGGACCGGGCCGTGCGCGACCCGCGCGATCTGGAGGACCTGATCGACGCGAAGGTGCTCTATGGGTTCCGGGTGCTGTCCACCACCGGGAGCCTGCGCCTGGACTCCGACAGCGACATTGCGATGGCGCGGGTGTTGGTGGCGATGGCGAACAAGTCATCCGCGGACACCGCCCGCCGGGTCGCCAGGGCCTCGAAGCAGCAGGCGTTGGAGGGCCGCTGGCACGGCGGCCGGGCACCGTATGGCTATCGGATGGGCGACTCGACCCTCTACGTCGTGTCCGAGCACGCCGCCCTGGTCCGGGAGGCGGCCGACCGGGTGCTTGCCGGGGAGTCGTTGTATGTGATTACGCGGACGTGGAACGAGCGCGGCGAACGGACACGGAACGGGGTGGTGTGGTCGGAGAAGGCGTTGGCGATGATCCTGCGCAACCCGGCGTTGAAGGGCATCCGCATCTACCGGCCGACGTTGCCGGATGGCTCGTACGCCGTCGAGCCGGAGGTGACGGCGGAGGGGAACCCCGATCCTCGACCCAGCCACCTGGGGGCAGGTGGTCGGAGTGCTGAACGCGCGCCGGGCGCGGCGGACGACGTGGCCGGGCGGTGTGAAGCGGTCGCACCCGTTCTCCGGGCTGATCCGCTGCTCGGCGTGTGGGACGGCGATGCGCAAGCAGGGACCGCAGTACATCTGCATCAGCTACCAGCGCGGCATCTGCTCCCGCGCCATCAACGCCGTCGAGGTCACGACCCTGATCGAGGACGCGGTGTTGAGCGTGTTCGCCCGCATCGCCCTCACCCCGGACCGGACGCCCTCCCGCGGCGAGGGGGCCGAGAGCGCGCGGAAGCGCGCCGAGCTGGCCGAGTCCCTGGATACCGACCGGGCCGCGCTGGACCGCCTCGATGACGACCACTACGACGGGATCATCGACCGCACCACCTGGACGCGGCAGCGCAACCGGCTCATCGAGCGGATCGGCGCACGCCAACGCGAGTACCAAGAACGCCTGGCCCGCGTCCCCGTGGTCGAGGTGAACCTCGATCTAGGCACGGTGGCAACCGAGTGGCCCGATCGGACAGCGACGTGGCGGCACGAGGCCGCCCGTGCCGTGTTGGAGTCGGTGTTGATCCACGCCCACCCCGACGGGGTACCCAGCATCGTCGCCAAGCGCAAGACCGACACCGAGACCACCTACCGGGCCAGGCTCCGCGCACACCGCGAGGAGCTACTCGCCCGCCGGGTCGAGCTGGTCTGGCACGCCTGACCAGCGAGGCGGTCTCGGCAGGGAGCACAGGAGGCGCAGCCGTTCCCGCACACGCTGGTCGCTCACCCCCGCGGGGAGGCCCTGGCGTCGCCTGCTCGTCACGGCCAGACGCGCCCCGAACGACACGGCGACCTCGGGCTCGGTGGAAGGCTCAGCAGTGGATGCGAGAGTCGTTTGCAGGGCTGTCATGCCAAGCAGGTACGCGCCCAATTCCCACTACATGTCGCGGTCAGATCATCAGCGGACTTGGGGTCGATGGCTGGCACGGTCAGCCGGCGCGGGAGTGCAACTGTGCACCCCGGTCAATCCGCGCCGAGGGAGGTGCCACGGTCCCGGCGATTCGCCGGAACCACGGTTCGCGCCCAGATGACGAAACCCCTGGTCGCACGATCCCGTCGAATCGACGGCACCGCCCGAGGAAGCAGAACCCCAGCTGGCACGGGGTGGGAAATTTTCCCGCCCCGTCATCCTCGGCGGGTCCAATGCTTCCGGCACAGTCCTGTCACCAATGTCCTGCGGCATGGTATCTCCCGCGGTCCTGCAAATTGTGCAGGACCGTCACTCCCAGCGCCAGCGGACGCGGGCGGGCTCTGTCGCAGCGAACGGGCAGGTGGCACGGTGGGGGACAGTGTCCCTCACCGTCACCGCGTGGCGGACGGAGGATGGATGGTGCCGTCGAATCGGCGGGACCATCGGGTGATGAAAGCGCAGGTGGAACGGTCCCGCAAATTTTGCGGACCCGTTGACACCGAAGCGCGACCATCTCGCCGGACAGGGAGCGAGTCCTGCCCCAAGCGGTTCCGCGGGCTGACGGAACGGCTCCGGAAATTTTCCGGCACCGTTGCCCCCGGCCCAGGGCACGACCGTACGCACGTCGGGTGAGTCGTGTCGGTGCTCCCATCGACTTTCCCCTCCCTCCGCATGTGGGGCATCTGTCAGTAGGTAGGTGCGCACCCGTTCCCACGTTCGGCGGCGGGCACCGCGACGGTGACGCCCGGCCCCAGGACCGACGCCGTGGCTGGGCCGTGTCGGCGGTAGCCGGAGGGTGTGGTGCCGTAGTAGCGGCGGAACGCGACGGCCGCGTGGCTGCGCTGTCCCCACCCGGCCTGTTGATAGATCGCCAGCACTCCCAGGTCGCTCTCCCGCAGCAGGCGGGCCGTCTCCCGCGCCCGCAGCATCGTCAGATACGTCACCGGGGTGAGGCCGTAGGCGTGGCGGAACACCCGCGCGTACTGGCTCACCGACAGGCACGCATGCGCGGCGAGATCGGGCAGCCGCCACCGCCGGGCCAGGTCCGCGCGCATCAGCACCGTCGTCTCGGCCACCTTCACCGGGGCCGGGAAGAACACCCGCCACCTGGGCACGTCTGCGCACGGGCCGCGCGGTGTCGGCATCGGCACGCCCGGCGCGGCTCGGACGTGCGGCGCGACCACGCCCAGCACCTCGGATACGAGCACCTGCAACCGGAAGAACCCCGCCGCGCCAGGTTCGCCGGCGGTGACGGTGATGAGGTCGTCCAGCACCGGGGCGAGCCGTTCCACGACACGCTCGCCGACGCGCAGCACCTGCAGCCGGTCCGGGTAGAGGCGCACAGCGAGGTCACGGGCCATCTGCTGGTCGGCGAACAGGTCGAGGTGCTGCCAGAAGAACGCGTCGATCAGGTAGTCGGTGTCCAGCAGCACCGTCGTCACCGTCGCCCGGCCCTCAGGCGTGTACCCGAACAAGACACCCGGCGCGACCAGCACCACCGCGCCCGCCGACACCGGCCGCGTGCCGATACCGCCGGTGAGAATGACCGAGCCGTCACGCACGACCACCAGCCGCACACAGTCATAGACCGCCGCCGCTACCGGGCGACGTCGTGTCGCGGTGTCGGCATCGACCCACCGGAACGGCTCCGATACTCCCCGGCGCGCTCGGCCGCTATCGGACAGCGGCTCTCGGGACATCCTGGGAGAGAGGCGTCCGAGGAGAAGCGTCATGAGACACCTCCTTCAAGAATCACACCCTCGACGGTGAGAGCGTGTGAATACCGGGCTACCAGCCGACATGACCCGGTGGGTAGGTCTTACCCTTGCCATCCTTTCGATGCGAGTAGTGCGGTGCCGAGCGCGATCATGCCTGGAATCGTCTCGATTGATCCGTCCCGCATCGGAAGAGGGCCCGAGCTTTCGGCGCGCGTGGTCATCCGATGTCGCGTCGGCGGATGCCGATGAGTCCGGTGGTGGTCAGTCCCGCTGTGATGGCGAGCAGGATGGTGATCGGGGCGGGTGAGATGTCCGCTCCCAGGAGGACGCGAGGGATGTGGGTGAATGGTGACAGGTCCAGTGCGGCTTGGTTGAGCTGGCCGAACTCGTAGGCGAGTTCGATGAGGAGGAAGATCACCAGCAGTGCCCAGGCGACGGGTGCGGCGAGCCGTGGCAGCCAGCCCCAGAGTGCGAGGGCGGTTGCCGCGATCGTCCAGACGGCGGGTAGCCAGATGAGGGCGGCCGGGATCACCGCAGGGTTGCCGGTGGCGATCGCCATGCCGAGTCCGGCCAGTCCGAGGAGGAGTACGGGACCGATGACCGCGAAGATCAGGTGGGCGCCGGCCCACCGGACCCTGCGGGGAGCACTCGCGAGTAGCAGCTCGGCCAGCCCACGGTTCTCCTCCGTGCCGCCACGCAGTGCGGTCAGGATGGCGTAGCCCGCGGTCGCTTGGCTGAGGACGAGCAGGGTGAATGTCTGGAGCGCATCGGCGCCGGTGAACAGGCCGCCGAACTGCTCGGTCGAGTCGCCTCCGGCGGCGAGGCCGATCAGCAGCCCCAGCACCGCGTAGGCAACCGACCAGGCCAGCAGGGTGCCGCGATGTGTCCGCCAGGCCAGAGCGAGCACGCTCCGCAGGCTCGCCGGTGCCCTCTCGGGTCCCCGTGTCTCCGGCAGCAGGCCCGCGGAGATATCGCGCCGCGAGGAGAGCGCGTACGCTGCAGCGAGAAAGACAGCGATGAACAGCGCGAACAGTCCGAAGACCCACCACCGATCCCCGGCGTAGGCCTCGGTCAGCCGCGCCCAGCCGAACGGGGAGAGCCAGGAGAGCCACGAGAGGCTGTCGGCTTGCACATCGCCCGCGGCGCGCAGCGCGAACAGGATCGCCAACGATCCGAAGGCGATGCCGCGCGCGGACCCGCTGCTGGGGGTGAGCTGGGCCGCGCAGGCCGCGACGGCGCCGATCGAGACGCCGACCGCGGCCGACGACAGGCCCAGAACGAGGCTGCCGTCCGGTGGCAGGCCGATGCCGATCAGGCCCGCCGCGAACAGCACACCAGCTACGAGATTCGCGCCGATCACCACAATCGACGTCGCGGTCAGGTTGGCGTGGCGGCCCACCCCGGTCGAGCCGAGGATTTCCAGGCGGCCGGTCTCCTCCTCGGCACGGGTGTGCCGGACGACGATGAGCAGGCTCGCGATGGTGAACACCAGCGCGCTGGACATGCCCGCACCCCATGCGCTGACCCCGCCGAGCGTCGGGGCGTAGATGAGGCCACGCATCGCGATCTGCGCCGGATTGCTCATCGCCTCCTCCGTGTAGTCGCGCAGAGCCTCCGCCGTCGGGTACAGGTCCGCGGCGCCGGACGCGAGGCTGAACGGCACGAGAACCGCGACCGCGATCCAGACCGGAAGCACCCACCGGTCACGACGCAGGACGAAACGGACCAGAGCCCCCGTTCCGGTGAAGGCTCTCATGCCGAGGCCCCCAGGTCGTCCTGATAGTGGCGCAGGAACAGTTCTTCCAAGGTCGGAGGCTGGCTGACCAGGCTCCGGAGCCCGGCATCGACGAGCACGCGCAACAGATCGTCCAATGCGGCGGTGTCGACCTGGCACCGCAGCCGGGTGCCCTCGACGCGCAGGTCGTGGACACCGGAAAGGCTGTCGAGGCGATCGGGGATGCGAGCGAGGTCCGCCTCGACCGAGGTGCGGGTGAGCTGACGGAGGTCTGCGAGGGTGCCGGACTCGACCGCGGTGCCTTGGCGGATGATCGTCACCCGGTCGCACAGGGCCTCGACCTCGGCGAGGATGTGGCTGGACAGCAGCACCGTGCGCCCGGCCCGGCTCTGCTCGGCGACGACCTCGCGGAAGACCTCCTCCATCAGCGGGTCCAGGCCCGATGTCGGCTCATCGAGGATCAACAGCTCGACATCGGAGGCGAACGCGGCCACCAGCGCCACCTTCTGCCGGTTGCCCTTCGAGTAGGTGCGACCCTTCTTGCGCGGATCAAGGTCGAACCGCTCCACCAGCTCACGCCGCCGCTGCTCATCCACGCCGCCACGCAGCCGACCGAGCAGGTCGATGGTCTCCCCGCCGCTGAGGTTGGGCCACAGATTCACATCGCCCGGCACATACGCCAAGCGCCGGTGCAGCGCGGCAGCATCCGCCCACGGGTCACCATCGAGCAGCCGGACCTGCCCCGAATCGCGACGGACCAATCCCAGGAGAACACGGATCGTGGTGGTCTTGCCGGCGCCGTTCGGCCCCAGGAAGCCGTGGACCTCCCCCGCCCGCACCGACATCGTCAGACCGGCCAGCGCCTTGGTCCGTCCGTAGCTCTTGTCGACATCGCGGACCTCTACAGCATTGCTCATTCTTTCGTCCTCTTCGCTGACTCCGCCGGGACCGAACGGCCCAGCGCTTCCCGGGCATCACGAAAGGCCTGCGCACCCAGGAACTCCGGCGCGACGATCTCCAGCAGCGAAGCGCTGATCCGCCGCAGCGACTCCGGTGCCAAGGCATCACCACCCAACGCCCGCGACAGGTGCTCGTGCAGCGCGTAGACACCGAGTCTCATCGCCACGAACACCGCAGCGTCGCCTCGCGCATCGTCCACACCGGGACGCCCAGACAGATATGACTCCGTCACCGAGACCAGCTCATCGAACAGCGGCGCGACTGCCGGGGAGCCATCGGCCAGAGCCCGTCCCAGATACCGCAGGACCGCCGGCGCCCGGACATACGCCTCGCTCGCGAACGCCTGGCCGTCGAGGTGGTCCAGGTCGACCGCCCGCGAGACCTGTTCCTGAAAGAACGCCAGCACATACGCGTCGCAGGCATCACGCAGGCCGTCCTTGTTGCCGAAGTGGTGCTGGACCACCCCCAGCGACGAACCCGCGCTCGCGGCGATGCCCCGCAGCGTCGCCCCCCGATAGCCGTGCGCCGCGAACTCATCGAGCGCCGCGTTCCGAATCCGCGCCCGCGCCGTCAAGTCCTCAGCAGGTTCCATGACCCACTACCGATACCTGTGACTTACTCATAGGTCAACTATACCAGCCAACTCATCTCGTGCCGGAACAGAGACCCCGCGCCGCCGACACTGAGGCGTTCACGCCGCTGGTCGCTCGCCGCGCCCGGCATCCGCCGGGATGTCTTGAGACATCGCAGCCCCAAGAATGATGCAGCCCTAAGAAGATGCACGGATGCTACGGCGGGGCCGTAATGCGCACCTCTCCCACAAGGACGACCTTGTGGGAGGCGGTGACGGGTGTGAAGGGCGGCGTGATCCTGTTCCGCGGGAACGGTGCTGCCGCGCGCCGCTATGTCGAGGCCGACCGCTCCGGTGCGGATGAGTACTACCTCGGTGCTGACGATGCCGTGGCCGAGTACTCGGTGCTGGACGCCAGCGGCGAGGTCACCGCCGCCCGGTCGTTGACGGCGGTCGAGTACGAGGGGTGGGTGGACTGGCGCGACCCGATCACGGGCGAGCAGATGGGCACCCCGCGCAAGCCCGGCGAAGGGCGCAAGGGGTCGCCGCTGTTCGCGGAGATGACGATCAACGCCCCCAAGTCACTGTCGGTCGCCGCTGCCCTCCACCCCGAGGTCTCCGACGCCCTCGATGCCGCGCAGCAGGACGCGCTGGCCGAGATACGCCGCTGGCTCGGCCAGCACTGGGCTAATTCCATCCTGAAATCGCAGGTCACGCCCCTTGCCTGAGTTCGCTTGGTGGTGTTCGGGCAGGTAGTGACGCCTGATCATGGTGGGTGATCGTCTGTCACCGGGTGATTTCGCTGTGGGTCAGCACCAGCAGGGCGCGCAGCAGCATGGTGGCGTGAGCGGCGTCCATGCGGAGCTTGGTGAGGATGCGCCAGTTCTTCAGGTCGGCGAAGCCGTGCTCGACGGGGGCGCGTTCGCTGCTGATGAGCTGGTTGGCCTGTTTCTGGGCGGTGGTGAGAGGGCTGGTGCGGGTGGCCTTGCGGCCGGTGATGACCACCGGGTCGTCGGGGTCGTCGTCGAGCCCGACGAAGCCGAGGTCGGCCAGGGCGCCCAGGCCCGCCTTGCGGAGCTTCTGCACGAGGTTGTGGTGGCGGGCGGTGGTGATCCACAGCAGGTTCCCGGCGACATCGGTGAGGGCCAGGAAGAGCAGGCCGTGCGTTTTGTGCTTGCCCGAGTAGCTTTTCCGGTTGTCCTTCCCGCTGCGGCGCTCGGTGCGGATCAAGGTGCCATCGATCAGCACGACCTCGCCGCCCTGTTCGGCGATCTTGGCCAGGGCGCGGTCCAGGCGTGGTGCCCGCGCGGCCAGCAGGCGCAGGACCTCCCGCACCCAGCGGCGTACGGTGCCGGCCGAGATGTTGTTGCCGCCGGCCATGTCGGCCAGGCGCTGGTCATGGCGCAGCACGGCGAGCACGATGACCGCGATCTTCCCGGCCGGGAGCTTGCGCCAGCGCGATCCGATCGCCTTCAGGTGGCCGCGCAACAGATCGGCGACGAAGGTGAGGGTCTGGGCCGACAACGGCAGCCGGACCTGATAGACAGCGGGTGTGCCCTCGGCGGGCTCGTTGGTTGTTGTCACAAACCGCCATACCCCTGCCGAGGGCGCTCCGCGGCCCGGGTGCCATGGCCCGGTGCTACGGAAAGCGCCCCTGGTCAGGGGATGAGGTCAGGCGGGCGAGGTCAGGCGGGCGAGGTCAGGACGCCGGGGCGAAACTCCCGTTCGGCATTTTGCGCAGCCAGCCCCGCTCAGCCAGCCGGTTCAGCTTGGCCCGGGTGCCCTCTACCTGCCCTGACTCGGTGCCCAGCCCGGCCGCTTGGCAGATGTGTTTGCAGATCAGCGGGTGATCCGCGTCGGTCACGGTCTGCAGGAGAAGCCGGTAGTCGGCGGGGAGTTCGCCGGTGCCGGAGACCTGGTGCCGGTAGGGGATGATCATCGGTCCGGAGCCGGGCGACGCGCTGGTGGCGGTGCCAGGGGCCGGCGCCGGCATGTCCCGGTCGGCGGGTTCGGGCTCGGCGAGCATCTGGGTGACGACCTGCTCGGCCACGCTCACCCGGTCGAGTTCGTGTTGCACGTCGGTCAGCTGCTTGGTCAGGTGCTGTGCTTGCTCGGTCAGTTCGGCACGGCGGGCGGCGATCCGTTCCAGCAGCGATGACATCCTGCCTCACCTCCGGTGATTACCGTGAATAACCACACGGATACGGATGCTAGAGGGTGGATGTGATCGGCTGCGGTGGAATCGGTGAGAAACATTGATCCGCTGATGGCGGACGATCACTGAACCTATTTCAGGCTCACCCGGCTTGGGTGACGCGATGGTTTTGAAGGACGGCGATGGCCTTGCAGAGGTGGCTGGCCTTGGACGGGCTGCAGCGTAGCTTGCGCAAGATTCTCCAGCCTTTGAGCTGGGCGTTTGCGCGTTCGCCGGGGCCGCGGAGCCTGGCGTGGGCGCGGTTGGCGTGTTTCTGGGATTCGGGCTTGTGCTTGCCCTTGTACGGGGTGCGGACCGGGCCTTCGGCTCCCTGATACGCCTTGTCCGCCAGGGTGATGATCCCCGCCTGCTTTAGTGCGCGCAGGATGCCCCAGATGCGGGCAGCGGTCAGATCGTGGGCCTTGCCGGGCAGGGCGCCCGAGGTCCACAGGATCGTCCCATCTGGTGAGGCGATGACCTGCACGTTCATCCCGTGCACACGGTGCTTGCCGGAGAAGTACGGCCGGTCAGCGGCGATCCGGTCGGTATGGATCAGCGTGCCGTCCAGCACCAGGTAGTGCAGCCCGTCCCGCTTGGCCTTGCGCAGCGCCTGGACGAGCTTGGGCGAGCGGGCTGACAACAGCGCCACCGTCTCTTCCACGTACCGCCATGCGGTTGCCGCCGACACCCCGAAGCCAGCCGCGAGTTCGGCGTAGGTCTCGCCCTTACGCAGGTAGACCAGCACCAGCAGGGCCTGCCGGCCAGGGTTGAGCCGCCGCCAGATCGACCTCATGGACTTACGGTGGCGCCGGATCACCCCGGCGACGTAGTTCAGGCGCTGATGCGACAAATCGACGGCGGCACGATAGAACAGCACCCAGAGCTCCTGGTTGTGATGGGCGTGGTTGTGGTGATCAACCCATCTACCAGGAGCTCTGCTGCGTCATGGGGCTAACCTCGGACTTGCGATCATGCTGTGACCAGGGCACTCGATGCGGAGCCTGAAATAGGTTCACTCGTCATGATTGCCAGGCATCACCAGCCCGAGTACGCCCAACCACGATCAGGCAAGTCTCCTGGCCTGCGGTTTCAGGTTGGCACAAGCCCAATGGGAAACGCCTCGAACGCCCCGACGACCTGGCCGCCTGACCCCGACCACCCGCTTTATGCTCAACGGCCCAGAACTCCAGTCACCACGTGGGGGCGAACGCCACTACTCCCTATGCCGATATTTCGGCGGCCAGGTGAACCGGCCTACCGGGCCGTACGCGGCTGCTGTCCATCGTTCGTTGGCTATGCATCATGATCGGACCCGGCGGCCGACTCAGGGGGGCCAGGCTGTTCAGAGCTGTCCTGCTTGGTCAGCAAGGCCTGCGTCACCGCAGCGGCGGTGACGGCTTCTTCGCGCTGCCGCTGAGCGCTCTTCAGCGCGCTGGCGAGGTTGGCAAGTTCGTCACGCAGCCGATCGGCCTCACCGGCGGCGTCGGCCCGGGCTTGGGCGGCGGCCTCGCGGGCCTGCTCGGCCACGGCGGCCGCAGTGACGGCTTGCTCCCGCTGCTGTTGTTCGGCGGCCAGCGCCTGGCGTAGCCGGTCGGCCTCCTCGGCGTGCGCCCCGGCCATGCCGCGTGCCTGGTCGCGTTCCTGCTCGGCTTTCCGGGTCCGGGCTTCCTGTTCCTTCAGTTGACGACGGAGGTTGGCGAGTTCGTGCTGCTGTTCACTGATCTGCTGTTCCAGTTCTGTGATGCGGGCGGTCGCGGTGGCGTGCCGTTCGGTGAGTTCGGTGGTTCGCTGGCGGGCGGCGTCCCGGTCGTGCTCGGCCTGACGCTGCCGGTCGGCGGCTTGGGTGGCGAGTTGCTCAGCTTGGGAGCGTGCGTTCTGGTGCTCACCGACCTGTCGCCAGGCGTCTTGCTCGCCTTCCTCGGCACGGTCGCGGGCGGGCTCGGCCTGGGCGCGGGCCGTTCGGCGGCGGCGATCCGGGTGGCGGCGGTGTTGGCCGCGTTGGTGGCGCGTTGCTCGGCCGCCGCGGCGGCGGCGCGGGCTTCCTCGGCGGCTTGTTCGGCGGCCTCCACCTGGGCCAGCTGTCCTGTCTCAAACAAGTTGGCGTGAGGCCAAGCCGCTGACCTGGGGCTCGCCAACTCATTTGAGACAACGTAAATATGGGTGTCTCAACGATCATGGCGTGCGTGGCTGAATGTCTCAGATCAGTTGGCGTGTGATCATGAGGACGAGCGCCGACCATAAAGCAGCTTACATGATCCAAATCGCGGGCTCAGCAATTTCTATTTCGTGATTTCTACCCGGCATAGCACCCCGCCGCCTTATTTGCTCTTCCGGTGCCCAGAGAACATCAGGATGACCCGACCGCTGTAGAGCGGACAGTGCATCGAATTGCGATGGGGTGGGGATCAGTTCGTATATATCTGCAATCAGCAGTTCCCGCGATTGAGCATAGGTGCTGAATCTTAATGGTCGATATTCACGGCGGATGTATTCATGATAGATGTAGGGAAAAATGGCGGTCGCTAGGATTTTCGGCGCAATCAGTTCTTCATAGAATTCGCGCCATGGAGATGTCTCCCGAGACTCGCCCGATTCGAACCATCGCACGAAGCTAACGAGGTTCTTGGCGGGCACTCTGATCCTTAGATCATCCCCGCTGATGTCATCAATTGGTAGAAGGTCGTCGTCGAGCGCGCCAATCTTGCCCAAGAAGGCCTTGCCTCCCGGCGTGATTTTGTACACTCCCCCCACCGGCTGATACCCAGGGCGACGCCGCCCCTTGACGAGCAGATACTTCCCCTCAAGCTTTATGCGAAATAGATATGAGACAGATATGCGCACATTGGAGTTCCTGTATCGGAAGGAGTACCACGATAGTTTCAGATAGCGGCGGTTTGCGAGGATCGCATCCATGAGGGGAATCGCTAGTCCCGTTGCAAGCCCGCCCACCAGTCCGAAAAGTGGATTAGTAGGCACGATAAAGAGCAATGCAAATATGCAAGCCAGTATTCCGATAGAGTAGAGAATGAACCTCTCCATAAGCTTGCCGCTCCGCTCTTATGCTCCACTATCGGCAACAACCAAGCTAATGTATAGCTTCGAGGTGCCGCCTCGCCAGAGTCCCCGTTCCCCCAACTCAACGCCCCAACAGAGCCCGAGAAGTGCTCACTCTCCTAAAAAGGGTGCCGCAGGTTCGGCAAGCCTGCCGGGGACACATTTGATTAGGCGTTTAGCCTTCTGGCCTGTGGTTTCGATCATGGAACGGCTGTGAGGCCAGGGAACCAGGCGTCCTTCTTACTGTAGTTGCAGTCTTCGCTCGCCGGAGGAGCATCGTGGCGTTCTTGCGCTCGTTCTCGATCCAGAGATAGAGGGGATCTTGCCGCCATTCGTTCCAGTCCGGCCCAGTCCTGCCGTAGTGGCGAGCGACGGTCCGCCGAATCTCGGCCAGCAGAGCTGGCTCGATGCCCAAAGCGAACCCTTCCCGTTTGGGGGGCCATGGCTCGCCAGGCAGGTGCAACGAGCAGGCGGGTGAGAGCAACAACGTCGGGGTAGCGAGCCGCGGCCCGAGCTGGGCTGGCTTCGTCCGTTTCTTCTCTCCAGTCCTCACCGGCCAACTGCTGATGGCGCTTCGAAGATCTGGCTCTGGCGATCTTTGTGTGGTGCCGTCACAGACAGTGGTCGAGACTCTCGTCCGTGAGTGATCGCAATCGGATAACTGGCCGCGCATAGGTGCGGCCGCCCCGTGAGGATCTTGTTCGACCAAGA
>NZ_JAAAHR010000133.1:0-27814 GCF_009908215.1 Nonomuraea sp. K271
GGGTGGGGGGACGGAAGCGGGGTGTAGCTGACCCGCGCCGCCGCCGGGATGCCGAGGCCGCCGGAGACCCCGGCGATGAAGGTGTAGGCCACGTGGGAGGGGTCGAGCTGCCCGCTGAGCGCCAGGCCGGGGACCGCGCCCCCCGTGCCCGCCAGCCCGCCCAGCAGCGCCTGGCCGTAGATGCTCTGCCCGTACGCCACGAGCCGGTCGCGTACGGCGAGCTGGGCCTCCGAGGCGAGGTACACCATGTCCCGGCTCAGCATGCGCGAGAGGCCCACGTTGGCGCCCGCGAACAGGGCTCCGGTCAGGGCGCCGCTGCCGGTGGACAGCGCGAGTGACGCGACGTCGAAGTCACCGGCCTCGCGGACTCCCCAGAGCTGCTGCGCCACCTGTACGCCGAGGTCGAGGCCGCCGCTGATCCCGGCGAACATCAGCATGTTGCTCAGCACGAGCCGCTTGATCGTCTGGATGCGGATGCGGGTCAGCAGCGTGTTGTGCTGGATGAGCTTGAGCACGGCCGGCCCGTGGATCCAGATCCACACCAGCAGCTTGACGATCATCGCGCCGAGCAGCGCCAGGGAGGCGTAGATCATCCACTCGGTGTGCTGCATCCGCACGCCGTGTTCGCGCAGGGCGGCCGCCTCGTCCCGCAGCGCCTGTTCCAGCAGGTCGAGGAGCGCCTCTCCGGACTGCCCGCCGGTGGTGTCCGGCTGCCCGCCGAGCGCGGCGAACACCTGCTCGAAAGCCTCCTTGGCCGGGCCCTGCCATTCCCAGCCGCGCAACATCCGTACGACCGCGCCGGCGTCGTCCGCCCTGAGCCTGGCGAGGAGGTCCGCCAGGTTCTCCAGTGTCGAAGCCTGGGCGATGATGTCGTCGGCGGCGGCCTCAGGGAGCGCCCCGCCCGTCAGCGGCTGCGCCATCGGCTTCACGATGTCGGGTACGAGGCTGAGATCGAGCGCCATCGGACGGTGTCATCGCTTTCGGTCGGGGGGTGCTGGCCGGCTGGTCACATTGGCGGCCGTGGCCCCGGCGGCTTGCCGGGCCGCCGCAGGAACGCCTCGAAGCTCATGTCCTCGCCGAACAGATCATCGGTGGGTAGATCGGGTACGAAGGGCTCCATCACCTCCTTCATGTCGCCGCGCACCTGCCGGGCGGCCTTGCCGATCTGCTCGACGATCGCGGCGGACAGCTCCGACGGCGACAACTTGCGGTAGACCCGCGGGTCGAGGTCGATCGTCCGCACCTCGCCGCGCGGGCCGACGGTCACGCTGACCATGCCGTCCTTCGACCTTGAGGTCGCCGACAGGTCCCGCATCTTCTCCTGCATCTGCTTGAGCTGCTCGGTCTGCTGGTTCACCTCCTGGACGAGCTGCTCAAGCAGTTTCCACTGCTCGTCACCTACCATCGGTTGCCCCTCACGTCGACACACAAGCACCGTACGTCCCGTATACACCACGGACTATCGCAACGTACTTAATATCGACGGGGAACGGGAATACCGCTCTAACCAGGGCAAGCAGCCGGAATGCGTCTCGCAGCCCTCGTCGGAGTCGGCGCGCGCACGGCGGCCGTCGCCGAGCCGATGGTTCAGGGGTCAGTGGCGGCGCGTCCTGAAGCGGTTCAGGAAGCGCCGTACCTTCTGCTGCGTGTGCGGGTCACGGGCCATCCGCTTGGCCTTCTCGACGTTCTGTCTGCCCTTGGGGCTGCGCATGTACGCGCGTACCCGGTCCATGAGTGCCATGTGCCTGCCCCTACCCCCGCCTTGCCCGGTCACGCGCCCCGGCGGAGGGTCAGCCGAACTCCTCGACGTACTCCTCCACCGGTCCCAGCTCGGCACGGTCGCGCAGTTCCAGGACCGTGCCGAGCCGCTCCAGCTCCAGCACCGTCACGGTGTTCTCGCCGGCGCGCAGCAGCGGCGCCGGGCAGTACAGCGTGACCTGCGGCCCCACCTCCCAGTAGCGGCCGAGCAGGAACCCGTTGACCCAGACGAGACCGCGGCCCGACCCCGGCAGCGCCAGGAAGGTGTCGGCGGGCGTGTCGGCCCGCACGGTGGCGACGGCGAACCCGCTGCGCGTGGCCGGGGGGCCGGCGTCGAGCGCGCGGGCCGTCTCGGCCTCGGTCCACTCCTGCAGGGCGATCGGCGTGCTGTCCCAGCCCTGGACCATCCGCCGGTCGACGAGCACCGGGCCGATCAGGCCCTTGTGCCGGCCGAGGCCAGGCCCGTAGTTCACCCGGCCGAGGCTCTCGACCAGGACCTCCAGGCGCACGACGGCGCCGGCCCCGCGTACCGGGAATTCGCGGCGGCCGGGGCCGGCCTCGCCGAGGAACGTGCCGTCGCAGAAGACCAGGGCGCGGTCGCGTACGTCGGTGAGGACCAGCCGGTGCTCGCCCGCCGGGATGCGCGGGTGCGCGGTGTGCAGGGCCATCCCCGCGTCGAGCCCGAGCCGCTCGAACGAGGCCGGCCGCGGCCCGGTCGAGGTGGGCGCGGGTACGGCGCCGAGCCCGGCGAGCAGGTCGGCCCGGTGCGCGAGGGGGACGCGCGCCGGCGGCAGCGTCGGCATGCGCTCCGGCACCCGTACGGGGCCGCGGGCGCCCAGCGCCTCCCGCAGGGCGTAGAACTTGGGCGTGAGCGTGCCGTCCTCGGCGACGGGCGCGTCGGAGTCGTAGCTGGTCACGGTGGGCTGCAACCGGCCGTCCTCCTCGTTGGCGCCGGCCCAGAGCCCGAAGTTGGTGCCTCCGTGCGCCATGTAGACGCTGACGCTGCCGCCGCCGGCGATGATGCCCTCGATGACGCGTACGGCGCTGTCCGCGCCGCGGACGTGGTGACGTTCCCCCCAGTGGTCGAACCAGCCGTTCCAGAACTCGGCGACGACGAACGGCTCGTCCGGCCGCCGCGCCGCGAGGAGGCGACGGGCAGCGTCGGGCTTGGAGCCCAGGGTGACGGCGGCCAGGGTGCCGGGCAGGGTGCCGCCGTCCTGCATCAGGTCGGTGGGGCCGTCGGCGGTGAACAGCAGCTCCGTGATGCCGCGGCTGGTCAGCGCCTCGCGGTTCCAGCGCAGGTAGGCCTGGTCGTCGCCGTAGCTGCCGAACTCGTTCTCCACCTGCACCGCCACGACGGGCCCGCCCTCGGCGGCCTGCAGCGCGGCGATGCGCGGGATGAGCTCGTCGAACCAGCGGCCGACCGCGGCGGTGAACGCGGGGTCGGAGCTGCGCAGCGCGACGTCGCGGGCGGTGAGCCAGCTCGGCAGGCCGCCGTTCGACCACTCCGCGCAGATGTACGGCCCCGGCCGGACGACGACGTCGAGCCCTTCCTCCCCCACCATGCGGATGAACCGTTCGACGTCCCTCCAGCCGTCGAAGCACGGCGGGGCGTCCTCGCGGGGCTGGTGGAAGTTCCACGCCACGTAGGTGTCGACCGTGTTGAGCCCGAGGTCGGCGAGGCGGCGGATCCGGTCACGCCAGAGGCCGGGGTGGACGCGGAAGTAGTGCAGCCCTCCCGCCAGCATGCGGTGGGGCACGCCGTGCCGGTGCAGGCGGCGCCCGCGCCAGGTGAGCGCGCTCGCGGCCGCGCCGGCCGGCGCGTGAACCGGCGCATCAGCCCGCGCGTGGGCCGGCGCGTCGGCCGTGCTCGTCGTCCGGTCCGGGGAGGCATCAGGCGCGGGGAGCTCGATCACGGTGCGAGAGCCTATGTTATCGATGCCATCTGTAACAAACGCGGTAGGATCCACCTGACGAGCCCGCGGGCAGGCCGCGAGAGAGGAGCGCCATGACCGGAGCCACCGAGCGGCCCGCGAGGCAGCCGAGCATGACCGACGTGGCGAGGACGGCAGGGGTGTCGGCGCAGACCGTCTCGCGCACCCTGCGCGACTCGCCCAACGTCAACCCGGAGACCAGGAAACGGGTGCTCGCCGCCGTCGAGCAGCTGGGCTACCGCTTCAACAACGCGGCCAGGGTGCTCTCCTCCGGGCGCAGCCACACCATCGGGCTCGTGCTGCTGCAGTCGGGCGGCTACTACTCGCGCTCGGCGGTGACCGCGGGCGTGGAGGCGGCGGCGGGCGAGGAGGGCTACGCGGTGAGCATCGCGACCATCGCCAGGCTCGACACCGGCCTGATGGAGCGCTCCCTGTCCAAGCTCGCCGACCAGGGCGTGGACGGCATCGTCATCGCCGTGCCACTGATCTCCGTGACGCAGAAGATGGAGGACATCACCCGCGACATCCCGACCGTCACCCTCGACGGCTCGCGCACCGCGAGCGCCCGGGTGCTCGGGATCGACCAGAAAGAGGCGGGCCGCATCGCCACGCGGCACCTGCTCGACCTCGGGCACCGCCAGGTGTGGCACGTCTCGGGGCCCGACGAGTGGATCGAGGCCCGGCAGCGGCGGCAGGGCTGGCAGGAGTGCCTGGCCGCGGCCGGCGTCGAGGCGCCGCCCCCGCTGGAGGGCGACTGGTCGCCCGACTCGGGCTACCGGCAGGGGCAGGTCCTCGCGATGATCCCCGACGTGACCGCCGTGTTCGCCGCCAGCGACGAGATGGCCTTCGGGGTGATCCGCGCCCTGCGCGAGGGCGGCAGGTCGGTGCCCGCGGACGTGTCCATCGTCAGCGTCGACGACATCGAGCTGGCGGCCTACTGCACCCCGCCGCTGACCACCGTCAGGCAGGACTTCTACCGCTCGGGCGCGGCGGCCGTCGCGCTGCTGCTGCGGCAGGCCGACGCCGGCGAGACGCTCGTCACCGCGTCGCTCTCGGTGCGGGCGTCCACGGCGCCGCCGCGCTCCCGCTGAGCCCTGATGGGGGTCGTTCCAGGAAGTACCCTCTTGCGTCGGCCATGTTATCGATGCCACTGTAACAACGTCCGGACCCCGGACCCGTTCCTCCGCCCCGTCAGGTGGGCAGCCGAAAACGGAAGGATCCCACAACCATGAGGAGATCACTCGTCCTCGCGAGCGCCGCGATCACGGCGCTCGGACTGCTCACCGGCTGCGCGGCCGAAGGGGACGGCCAGGACTCCGGCACGACGACCCTCAGCGTCGCCGCCCTCGAAGGCGGTTACGGGCGCGACATGTACACCAAGGTCATCCAGGCGTACGAGAGCGCGCATCCCGGCGTCGACGTGCAGCTCCAGATCTCGAAGAGCATCGAGGACGAGATCACCCCCAACATGAAGGCGGGGCGCTTCCCCGACGTCGTGGTGCTGGGGCAGGGCCGCAAGGCCGCGCTCACCGAGACCCTCATCAAGGACAAGGCCCTAGAGGACCTCACGCCCGTGCTGCAGGCGAAGGTCCCCGGCGAGGACAAGACCGTCGGCGACAAGCTCATCGAGGGCATCGTCGGCAACCTCAACACCAACCCCTACGGCGACGGCAAGACGTACACGATGCCGATGTACTACGCGCCGACAGGCCTGTTCTACAACAAGGGCCTCTTCGACAAGAAGGGCTGGAAGGTCCCCGCGACCTGGGGCGAGATGTTCGAGCTCGGCGAGAAGGCCAAGAAGGACGACGTCGCGCTGTTCACCTACCCGACCGCCGGCTACCTGGACTCCTACTTCTTCTCGCTGCTGGCCGACATCGGCGGGGAGCAGTTCTACACCGACGTCATGACGTACAAGCAGGGTGTGTGGCGGACGCCGCAGGCCCGGCAGGCGCTCGACCTCACGGCCCGGCTGCTGAAGTACGCCGCGCCGACCACGGTCGGCTACGCCAACGAGCAGGACTTCACCAAGAACCAGCAGTCCGTGCTGGACAACAAGGCGCTGTTCATGCCGAACGGGACGTGGATCGTCGGCGAGATGGCCGACGCCCCGCGCGCCGACGGCTTCGCGTGGGGCCTGACGCCGCTGCCCGCGGTCACCGAGGGCGGCAAGCGCTACATCACGACGTCGGTCGAGTCGGTCTGGGTCCCCGCCGCCGCCAAGAACAAGGACGCGGCCAAGGACTTCGTCGCCTACCTCTACTCCGACGAGGCGGCCAAGATCTTCGCCGCGTCGGACGCGATCCAGCCGATCGAGGGCGTCGCCGGCAACCTGACCGAGGAGAACGCCGAGTTCTACAAGGTCTACGAGGACCCGTCGGTCGCCGCCCTCGTCGGCGGGTTCGCCAGCACCGCGCCCGTCAAGGGCGTCGACATCAAGGCCACGCTCTTCGACACCGCCAACAGCATCATCAGCGGCGACAAGACCCTGGACCAGTGGCAGACCGCGCTCCACGAGGCCAGCGAGAAGCTGCGCCAGGCGGGTGGCTGACGTGCCCGGCAACCCACCGGGCACCCTGCCGCCGCGCACCGCGACGCGGCGCGCGGCAGGGCCCGCACCCGGCCGGCGCGGCGCGTCCGGGTCCGCACCGCGCCGCCGCGGCAACGGTCTCTTCGTGCTCGCCTGCCTGCTGCCCGCGCTCGTGCTCTTCGCGGTGTTCATGGTCGTCCCGACCCTGAACGTGTTCCGGATGTCGTTCTACACCTGGAGCGGCTTCTCCCCCGACATGCGTTTCGTCGGGCTGGACAACTTCACCGCGCTCCTCGACGACGCGCAGTTCGTCCGCGCGTTCCAGAACACCGTCGCGCTGCTGGTCGTCGTGACCGTGGTGACGATGGGCACGGGCCTGTTCCTGGCGGCGGTCATGACACGGCAGCGGCTGCGGGGCCGCAGCCTCTACCGGTTCGTCCTCTACGTCCCGAGCGTGCTGTCGGTGGTCGTCATCGCGGCGATCTTCTCCGCCGTCTTCGACCAGGAGAACGGCCTGATCAACGGCACGTTGCAGGCGCTGTCGCTCGACGGGCTGCGCCAGGTCTGGCTCGGTGACCAGGACCTTGTGCTCTGGTCGGTGGCGATCGCGATGGTCTGGCAGTCGCTCGGCTACTACATGGTCCTCTACATGGCCGGCATGGCGAGCATCCCCGAGGACGTGTACGAGGCGTCCGCGCTCGACGGCGCGTCCCCGGTGCGGCAGTTCTTCGCCATCACCCTGCCGCTCATCTGGCAGAACCTCCGCACGACGCTGACCTTCTTCGTCATGAGCGCGGTCAACCTCAGCTTCGTGCTCGTCCGCGCCATGACCGGCGGCGGGCCCGACGGCTCGTCGGAGGTGCTGCTGAGCTACATGTACAAGCAGGCCTACACGAACTCGTCGTACGGCTACGGCATGGCCATCGGCGTCGTCATCTTCGCCTTCTCGTTCCTCGTGTCGCTGCTGGTGAGCCGGGCGACACGACGTGAGCCCCTCCAGTTCTGAGGAACACCACCCATGACCACGATCACAAGCGCCGCACGGCCGAGACCCGGCAGGGCGCTGACCTACGTCCTCGTCATCGCGATCGCCCTGGCCATCGCGGTGCCGGTCGCGTGGGTGCTGCTCGCCTCGCTCAAGGGGAAGAGCGAGTTCTACGGCAGCCCCTGGACGCTGCCGGAGGGTCTGCACCTGCAGAACTACGTCGACGCGTTCGTCACCGCGCGCATGGGCCACTATTTCCTCACCTCGGTGCTCGTCACGGTGCTCGGGCTCGTGTTCGTCGTGGCGGTGTCGGTGCCGGCGGCCTACGTCGTGGCGAGGTACGAGTTCCGCGGCCGCGGCCTCGTGGAAGTCGCGCTGCTGGCCGGGTTGTTCGTCAATGTCAACTACATCGTCGTGCCGATCTTCCTCATGCTCGTCGGCTGGGACCGCGCGCTCGTCGACGTGTTCCCCGGCGGCTTCTTCATCGACAACCCCGCCGTCCTCTCGCTCGTCTACGCGGCCACCTCGATCCCGTTCACCGTCTACCTGCTCGCCGCGTACTTCCGGTCGATCCCCGTCGACTTCGAGGAGGCGGCGGCCCTCGACGGGGCCTCCCGCTTCCAGATCATGACCCGGGTCATGCTGCCGATGGCGCGGCCCGCGCTCACCACCGTGCTGCTGTTCAACTTCCTGGCCTACTGGAACGACTACATCATCGCGCTCACCCTGCTCCCGGGTGAGGGCAAGACCCTGCAGGTCGGCCTGCTCAACCTGATGACCGCGCAGAAGGCCGCGGCCGACTACGGCCGCCTGTACGCCGGCATGGTCATCGTCATCGTCCCCGTCCTCATCTTCTACGCGCTCATCCAGCGCCGGCTCATCGAAGGCATGGCGTCCGGCGGCGTGAAGGGCTGACCGGCGCTCCCCGGCGAGAGGAATCGTCATGAAGCAATCGACGCGCAGCGCGCTGCTCGTCACCGCCAGGGCACTCGTCGCGGCGGGCTGCGTCGCCGTGGTCGTCGCCGCCCGATCGACGGCCGGGTGGAGCAACCTGGCGATCATGCTTGTCGCGCTGGCCGGGCTGCTGGCCGTGCTGGCCGCGTACAACCGGAGGTTCCGGTGAGCGCGCGGCGGACCGGCGCCGTCCCTGACGGGCGGGCGCTGGTGCGGGTACGTCCGAGCAGCCGCCAGCTCGCCTGGCAGGAGATGGAGTTCTACGGCTTCGTCCACTTCGGCATGAACACGATGACCGGCCGTGAGTGGGGCGAGGGACACGACGACCCGGCCGCCTTCGACCCGGCCGATCTCGACGCCGACCAGTGGGTCACGGCGTTGCAGGCTGCCGGAATGACCGGCGTGATCCTCACCTGCAAGCACCACGACGGCTTCTGCCTGTGGCCGAGCGACGTCACGACGTACTCGGTGGCGTCGTCGCCGTGGCGCGGCGGCCGGGGCGACGTGGTCGCGGAGGTGGCGGACGCGGCGCGGCGGCACGGGCTGCGGTTCGGGATCTACCTGTCGCCCTGGGACCGCCACGAGGCCTCGTACGGCTCCGGCGCCGCGTACGACGACTTCTACGTGGCCCAGCTGACCGAGCTGCTCACCCGGTACGGACCGGTGTTCACGGTCTGGCTGGACGGCGCGAACGGCGAGGGCCCGAACGGCAGGCGGCAGGTGTACGACTGGGAGCGGTACTACGCGGTGGTCCGCGAGCTGCAGCCCGACGCGGTCATCAACGTGTGCGGGCCCGATGTGCGCTGGTGCGGCAACGAGGCCGGGGCGACCCGCCCCGACGAGTGGAGCGTGGTCCCGCGAGCCCTTCAGGACGCCGAGCGGATCGCGGACCGCTCGCAGCAGGCCGACGACGGCGCGTTCGCCCGTCTGGTCCGCAGCGACGACCGCGACCTCGGCAGCCGCGCCGCGCTGGCGGGGCACGAGGACGACCTGGTGTGGTATCCGGCGGAGGTCAACACGTCGATCCGCCCCGGCTGGTTCCACCATCCCGCCGAGGACGGCGAGGTCCGCTCCGCGGACACGTTGTTCGACATCTACCTGCGTTCCGTCGGCGGCAACTCCTGTTTCCTGCTCAACGTCCCCCCGGCGCGTGACGGGCGGATGCGGGACGCCGACGTGGCGGTGCTGGAGCGGCTAGGGCGGCGCATCGACGACTTCAGGAGGCGGCGGGCCAAGGCGGTCGCGACGGTGTCGTCCGGCTCCCCCGGCGACGTCGCGACCGCCTGGCCCGCCGAGTGGCCCGCCGCGTCGCCTGGTGGGTCGCCTGGTGGGTCGCCTGGTGGGTCGCCTGGTGGGTCGCCTGGTGGGGGCCGTACGCCGTGGCGGCCGGACGGCGACGACCCGCTGCCCGGTCTGACGCTCACCTTCGCCGGGCCCCGTCCGATCGAGGCGGTCGTCGTGGGCGAGGACATCGCGCAGGGGCAGCGCATCGAGCACGTCGTCGTCCGGGGGCACGGGGACGGCGGGTGGGAGCGGCTCGCCGAGGCGAACGCCGTGGGTTATCAGCGCGTTTTGACGTTCCCGGCGGCCGAGGTGGACGCGGTGCGGATCGAGATCCCGCAGTTCCGGGACACCCCGGTGGTCGCCCGGGCGGCCGCGATCGAGGCGACGCCATGAAGCCCTCCGCGAAGAAGCCTCCCGCGAGTAAGGGCACCGCGAAAGGCCGCGGGAAGGGCCCGGTCACGAAGGGCGCGGGGCGCGGGCCGTCGCGGCGGGCAGCCGTCCTGTTCGCCGGCGTGTGCGCCGTGCTCGCCGCGCTCCTGCTGACCGGCTCGGTCATCAGCCAGCGCGGCGGCGAGGTCGCCTCCGTCGCAGGGCACGCCGTGACCAGGGTCGAGCTGCTCTTCCACATGCGGCGGCTGGCCCCGGCCGTGCAGAACGAGCTGCGCAACCGCTACCACCTCACGGGCGCCGTCGACTGGGACGCGCGGGCCGGCGACCGCAGCGCGCTCCAGCGGCTGGCCGAGCGCGCGCTCGATGAGGTCAAGCGGGACAAGACGACGCTCATCCTGGCGAAGGAGCAGCGGCTGGTCGATGCGGTCGACCACGCCGCGTTCCTCGAGGAGCTGGCCGAGGAGAACGAACGGCGCGCGCGGGCCCTCACCAGGGGCGAGGTCGTGTACGGCCTGACGGAGTTCTCGCCCGACGAGTACTACTCGCACCGGCTCACCGAGCTCACCACCCGGCTGAAGCAGCGGCTCAGCGCGGACGCGGACGGCCCGCTGCACGTCGGCGACGCCGACGTCCGGCGGCAGTTCGACGCCCACCCGGACGCCTGGAGCGCCAACGCGACGACGTACACGTACGCCAAGCTCGTGGTGCCGGTCACGGACGGCGCGTCCGCCGGGCGTCTGGCGGGCCTGCAGCGGCGGGTGGACGACGCCCGCCGGCTCGCGGACCTCGCCGGCGAGCCGGGCGCCCGGCTCACGAAGGCCACGCACAAGGGCGGCGGCATGGCCGCCCACCAGCAGGACCTCATGGCGGTGCTCGGCGGGCTCGCGCCGGGCGAGATCTCCGCCCCGGTCCGGGGCGACGGCCAGGTCACCTACTACGAGCTCACCGGCAAGTCCGTCGACGAGGACGCGGCGTTCGCCGAGTACGCGCGGCGGATCCGGCAGTCGCTCATCGACAAGAAGTTCGGCGCCTACCTCCAGCGCCGCGTGGACGACGGTCACGTCACGGTCGACACGGCGGCGGTGGAGGCCATCACCACAGAGGAAGTTCACAGTGAAACCTGACGGCACCACACCCCCCGGCGCTCCGGCCCGGCGGCGGCCCGTGACACGGGCGCTCCGCACGGGCCTGTCCGCCCTGCTCGCCGCGCTCGTCACGGCCTCGCTCGCCCCCGCCGCGCCCGCTGCAGCGGCGGCCCCCGGCAGCGTCTCCGACCGGGCCTCCGACCGGGCCTCCGACCGTGCCTCCGACCGTGCCTCCGACCGGGCTGGCAAGCGGGACCTGCCCGGCAACAAACCGAACCGGACCGGCGGCACCGACTACTACGTCGACGCCACGAACGGCCGCGACGACGCCGCCGGCACCTCGCGGAGGACCGCCTGGCGCAGCCTGGCCAAGGTCAGCGCCACGACGTTCGGGCCGGGCGACCGCATCCTGCTCAAGGCCGGCGAGCAGTGGCACGACGAACAGCTCTGGCCGAAGGGCTCGGGCCGCGCGAAGCGGCCGATCACCATCTCGGCCTACGGCGACCCGCGCGCCCGCCTGCCCTACATCGCGACCAACGGCAAGGTGCCGAACCCGTTCCGCGCCGACGGCACGAAGAACCCCGAGACGGTGGGCCTGACCGGGGCCATCGTGCTGCGCAACCAGCAGTACTTCGAGATCGACCACGTCGAGCTGTCCAACGACGACGACTTCGCCACCGACATCACCACCGGCACGTACGTCCGCGACGGCATCTCCGTCTCCATCAACGCCGACCTGCTGGAGGCCGGCGCGGACAGCGTCATGGACCACTTCCGCGTCTCCGACGTCCACGTCCACGACCTCGACGGCCCGAGCACCTGGCAGAAGATCCATTACGGCGGCGTCAACTTCCAGGTCTTCGGCGGCAAGGGCTACAAGGAGTACGGCACCGGCGGCCACTACTTCAAGGACGTCAGGATCGAGAACAACACCTTCAAGAAGGTGGAGCTGCACGCCGTGCAGTTCGCGTTCAACTGGTTCGCCGCCGACGGTCAGGACGCCGGTGAGTACGACGAGAGCGGCAAGTTCCACGAGGGCTGGGAGCAGCTCTGGGTGCGCACCCGCGACCTGTACAGCCGTGACGTCTCCATCAGCCACAACTACGCGGAGAGCGTCGGCCAGGGCGCGTTCCAGTTCGCCAACAGCAAGAACCTGATCTCGGAGTACAACGAGGTCAACGGATTCCTCCAACGCTACGACGCGGTGTCGTGCGGGCTCTACCTGTGGGCGGGCGCCGACTCGGTCATGCAGTACAACGAGGTCTACGGCGGCCCGGACAACGAGTTCGACGGCACGCCGTGGGACCTGGAGTACACGAACTTCAACGTCACCTACCAGTTCAACTACTCGCACGACAACGCGGCGGGCTGGATGGCGTACATGGGCAACAGCTCGAACTCGGTCGCGCGCTACAACCTGAGCGTCAACGACAACGGCGTGCTCGTGAAGAACATGTTGTCGACGAACTACTCGCCGACCTACTTCGCGAACAACACGTTCGTGTACGACGGCGCGGACCTCGACACCTTCCACGACGAGACGTTCCTGAGCACCGTCTACTTCCTGAACAACATCTTCTACAACACCTCGAAGACGGATGCCACGCCGTGGTACCGCCGCACCGGCGCGCTGCGCCAGGCGGTGTTCTCCAACAACGACTACTACGAGGCGAGCGGCACCCACTCCGCGCAGGAGCCGGCGGACCCGCGCGGTCTGCGCGTCGATCCGAAGTTCGCGGGCGACCCCGCCGACTACGTCACCGGGGCGGGCGTGAAGAACATCCGCAAGGCGGCCGCCCACTTCAGGCTCCGTGGGAACTCCCCGCTCATCGACGCCGGCCGCTACAACCCCCACCTCGGCACCGAGGACTTCCTCGGCACCCACATCTACTACGGCGACGCGCCCGACATCGGCATGGCGGAGAGCCGCAGGGGCAAGAAGGTCACCGATCCGGTGGACGACGACCCCATCGAGGACGAGACCGGCGACGACCGCGTCAACCTCGCCCTCGGCAAGTCCGTCAGCGCCAGCTCCACCCATCCGGGCGCGAACGGCACGCTCGTCGCGAAGAACCTGACCGACGGCGACCCGGCGACCCGCTGGGCGGCGGCCGACGACGCCTCCTACCCGATCACGCTGGACGTCGACTTCGGCGCGGACACCACGTTCGACGAGGTGTACCTCGACGAGTACACCGACTCGGGCACCAACCCCCGAGTGAGGTCGTACGAGCTGCAGCGGTGGGACGCCGCCGGCGGCTCCTGGGTGACGTTCGCCCAGGGATCCGACGGCATCGGCCACGACGCGTCCGTCACCGGGTTCGGTGACGTCACGACGTCCAAGCTGCGGGTGTCGCTCACCGAGCGGCTGCCCGGCGAGGAGTACAGCCCGACGATGACGGAGATCGCCGTTCACCGCGCGGCCGGATGACCACGGTACGGGGTGGACGTGCCGGCGTCCGCCCCGTACCTCCGGCTAGTGCTGACGCGGGGCGGTCTCGGGCTGCTCTTCGTCCAGCGAGTCGACCAGCGCGTCGGCCTCGGCGTCGCGTGCCGGAGCGACCAGGCCGACGAGCACGAACACCGCCAGCGCCGACAGGACGGGGGCGGCCACCTCCACGGTCTGGCTCTGACCGGGGAAGACGTACTTCAGGAGCGCGAAGACCACGAGCCCGGTCGCCCAGGAGCCGATCGCGGCGGCGGGGCCGCTGCGGCGGAACATCGGCAACATGCCGAGCAACATCGGGATGGCGATCGGCCCGACCAGCGCGCCGAACCAGAGGATCAGCAGGCCGAGCACGCCGCCGAAGCTGTCAGCGCCGAGCGCGATGCCCATCGACAGCGCGATGAACAGGAACGTGGAGACCCGGCCGGCCAGCAGCTCGGACGTGGACGACATCCGCTGCGCCCGCTTCCAGACCGCGGGGATGATGTCCCTGATCACCACCGAGGAGATGGCGTTGGCGTCGGAGGACGTCATGGCCATGGTGTGGGCGAACATCCCGGCCAGCACGAGCCCGATGAGCCCGCCGGGCAGCAACTGCTGGGTCAGCAGCGCGTACGACTGGTCGGGCTCGGCCAGGTTGGGGAGCAGGACCGGCGCGGCCCACATGGGGAAGAACAGCACGAGGGGCCAGAAGAGGTAGAGGCCCGCGGAGAACAGCGCGGCGCGCCTGGCCGACTGCCCGGTCGGCGCGGCGATGAACCGCTGGGCGAGGTTCCACGTGCCGCCGTTGTAGGACAGCGTATTGATCAGCAGGTAGACCAGGACGAAGCCCATGGTGTACGTGCCGTTGAACGGCTGGCCGTGTCCTTCGGGCAGCTTGTCCCACAGCGTCCAGATCGCGGACACGCCGCCGAGCTGGGCGAGCACCGCGACGAACAGCGTGATCCCCGCGACGAGCTGGATGACGAACTGGCCGAGGTCGGTGAGCGCGTCGGCCCACAACCCGCCGATCGTCGAGTAGACCAGCGTGACGCCGCCGGTGAGCAGCACGCCCCAGGCGATCGGCACGCCCGCGAACACCTGGAGCAGCAGCGCGGTCGCCGCCCACTTGGCTCCCACGTCGAAGACCTTCAGCGCGGTGCCGCTCCACGCGAGCACCTGCTGAGCGGGCACGTTGTAGCGGGTCGCGAGATATTCCAGCGGCGAGATGATGCCGAGCCGCTGCCGCAGCCGTGGCCAGCGCGGCGCGAACAGCACCGACCCGACCAGCATCGCGAACGTGATGCCGATCGCCCACCAGACGTACAGGGTGAACCCGGCGGTGTAGGCGATCGCCGCGTAGCCGACGAACACCGCTGAGCTGTATCCCGACATGTGGTGCGAGATGCCGGACAACCACCAGGGCATGCGGCCTCCGGCGGTGAAGAAGTCCTTGGCGTCACGGATGCGGGATTTCGCCCAGACACCGATCGCGATCATCACCACGAAGTAGCCACAGATCACTAGCCAGTCGAGAAAGCCCATGAGATCTCCCAGTTCGGGGGGTGGGGAGCGGTGCGGTTCAGGCGCCGTGAACGGGCACGCCGTTCACGAAGGTGCGCAGGACGGACAGGTCGGACGTGGTGACGATCAGGTCGGCCGGCGCGCCGGGCTCGATCCGGCCGCCCTCGGTTCCGAGCAGCCGGGCCGGGTTCGCCGCGGCCAGGTGCAGCGCGGTGGCGAGGTCGATCTCCGTGTGGGTGACCGCCCAGGCGACGCACTCGATCAGCGAGCTACCTGAACCGGCCAGCAGGTCGGTTCCCGGCAGCGTCACCCGGCCGTCCTCGCGTACGGTGATCCGGCCGCCGACCGGGGTCGTGTAGTCGCCCGGCGCGCATCCGGCCACCGTGACGGAGTCGCTGACGAGCAGCGCCCGGCCGGTTCCCTTGGCCCGCACCATCGCGGTGAACGTGTCGGCCGGCAGGTGGTGGCCGTCCGCGATGAACGTCGCGGCGAGCCGGTCCTCCGCGAGTTGCGTCCAGATGTAGTTGGGATGGCGGCGGATCATCGCGTGGGCGCCGTTGCCGAGGTGGGTGGAGAGCCGCGCGCCCGCCCGTACGGCCGCCTCGATGTCGGCGGGCGCCGCCGCCGTGTGCCCGATGGACACGATGACGTCGCGCCGGGAGAGCTCGGCGATGTAAGGGACGGCGCCCGGCCGCTCGGGGGCCAGCGTGACGATCCTCACGAGGCCGCCGCCCGCCTCCTGCCAGCGGCCGAACTCGGCGAGGTCGGGGTCGCGCAGGTGGCGGGCGTCGTGCGCGCCCCGCGGCCCGTCCTCGGCCGCCAGGCTGGGCCCTTCGACGTGCACGGCGGGTACGGCGTGCCGGACCAGCGGATCGGCCCGCCTCGCTGCCGCGATCACGCGCAGGTTCCTCAGGATCCTGTCCTCGGGCGCGGTGATGATCGTGGGGCACCACGTCGTGGTGCCGCGCCTCCACAGCTCCCGTGTCAGCTCGGCCACGTCGTCGGCCGACAGGTCGTCCGCGTTGACGTCGCGGCCGCCGTACCCGTTGACCTGGAGGTCCACCAGGCCGGGCAGGACCAGCACGTCGGGGGCGTCGCGGAGCTCGGTGACCGCGGCGATGCGCGGTCCGTCCAGTTCGACGCGTACGGGACGCCCGTCGGCGAGCCTGCCCTCGACCTTCACCGTGCCTCCCCTGCCAGGGTCCTGGCGGCGGCCATGACCAGGCGGCCGGCTTCGGGGGTGAACGCGGCGCGCAGCCCGTAGGCGCGGTGGGCCTCGCAGATCTCGTAGCCGCCCGCCTCGTAGTGGGCCTCCGGGTAGGGCAGGTAGCCGGGGACCCCGCCCGTGTAACCGGCGACGAGCAGCCCGGGATCGCCGAGCGCGGCGCGCAGTTCCACGGCGAACTCGACGAAGGGCTCGCAGGGCAGGAACACCAGCGGCACGCCGCCCCACCGGTGCACGGCGACCTGGACCTCGACCGCCTCCGGCCCCGGGTCGGCCAGCTGGGCGCGCGCCCAGTCCGCCCAGATGCCGTCGGGTTCGTCAGCGAGCGCCCGCAACCGGTCCGGCGCGAGGGGTTCGCCGAGCGGCAACTCGACCCGCGCGGCGGCCACCGACACCTGCCCCGCGACCGGCCCAGCGACCGGCCCAGCGACCGGCGCTGTGACCGGCGCTGTGACCGGCGCTGTGACCGGCGCTGTGACGTGTTCTGCCGGAGCGGCGAGCGCGGCCTCCGCCACCCGGGCGCCGATGCGTTGCGCGGCCTCGAAGGTCCTGCCCGGCCGCGGCTCGGTGCCGCGCAGGCTGTCGAGCGCGGTGTGCCCGGTGTTGAGCTGGCCGCAGCAGCCCTGGAGGAACATCGCCACGCCGCCGGTCCTGGCCTGTACGTGCCGCCGCGCGTACCCGGGCCAGTCGGCGGTGATCCGGAGGTTGTCGGGGCCGAGCGTCACCGGGTGGCAGGCGTAGGAGAACACGGCGGCGATGGGCTCGCCGTCCACGCGCTCCAGCCGTACGACGGGGACCACGGAGTCGGTGAGGCTCCCGCCGCGCCGGTTGCTCGCGACGCCGTGCAGCGTGCCGCTGCCCCGGCGGAG
Source organism: Nonomuraea sp. K271 (assembly GCF_009908215.1). Classification (NCBI taxonomy): domain Bacteria; kingdom Bacillati; phylum Actinomycetota; class Actinomycetes; order Streptosporangiales; family Streptosporangiaceae; genus Nonomuraea; species Nonomuraea sp. K271. The sequence goes on from NZ_JAAAHR010000133.1 coordinate 16,964, forward strand.
CACGGCGGGCGTCAGCGCGCCGAGCGCGGCCCCCGCGGCTCCGGCGATCCGCGAGCAGGCGTGCCGCACGTACGCGGGGTCGGCGACCCCGCCGATGCCTCCCCCTGTCACCGCTGGTCCGGCGTGCGTGTGCGTCACCGCCACGGCCACCCGTTCCTCCGGAATTCCCGTACGTTCGCGCACGTCGCGGGCGATGCTCCGGGTGGTCTCCGGGTCGAGGGCGATGAGGTCGGCGCAGACCACGACGGAGGTGGTCGTACCGTCGGAGACCGCCACTGCCGTGGCCTGCAGCGGGTCGTGCACGGCGGTGGACGCGGAGGTCCTGGCGGCGTACCCGGCGAGCGAGCCGCCGGGCGGCGGCGTGATGTCGGTGACCGCGGCCCCGGCGAGCAGGCCGTTCCCCGTCACAACCATCGGACCCGCCCCCGGAAGCGGTCGAGGAAGAGCGCGTTGCGTTCGTCGCCGCCCGGCGCGTTCCCGCTGCGCCAGATCTCGGGAACCGTGCCGCGTTCGGCGAGCTCGGCGATCGCCGCGGCCATGACGCAGTTGAGCGTGTACGCGTTGGCGAACGTCGAGATCGCGCCGACCCGCTCGGGCACCCCCTCGATCTCGAGTACGGCGTCGCCGACCGGCACCTTCGTGTCGATGTGCAGATCGACGAGGTCGTGCAGGTTCTGCCGGGTGGGATGCCTGGCCGGATGATCAGGCGCGGTCCTGTCGGCGTGTTCCCTGGAGGAGACGCCGATGACGGTGACGCCGCGCTCGCGCGCGGTCAACGCGGCGTCGATGAGCGCGGCGTTGATGCCGTAGGCGTTGACCAGGATGAGCAGGTCGCCCGCGCCGAGCCGGTTGTCCTCGATGACGACGCGGCCGTAGCCGGGGGTGCGTTCGATGGCCATCGAACGCAGCGCGCCGCCGGACAGCAGCGTGCCCTCGTCGAGGATCGCGCTGACGTTGACCAGGCCGCCCGCGCGGAAGAACACCTCCTGCGCGGCGAGGTTCGAGTGCCCGCCAGGGCCGTAGACGTAGATCAGCCGGTCCGTCCCCCGCACGGTGATGTGGTCGGCCATGAGCGCCGCCGCCGCCCCGACGGCGTCGGCCTCCTCGGTCTCGATCCTGCCGATCAGGCCCGCGACCTGCTCGGCGTACGTGCGCATGAGCGACGCGTGCCGGCCGTCGGGCCGTCCGTTGGGCCGTCCGTTTCGCACCCTGCAAGCTCCTTATGACCGATGAAAGCGATTGCAGGCATTCAAGACCACGGCCGAACCCTGGTCAAGAGGCCGGCCACGGTCCCGTGGAGTCGCGCGCCACGAACACGCCGGGCAGCCTGTGGTGTTCCGGCGCGCCGCCGGGCGCCTCGATCCTCCTGGTCAGCACCTGGACCGCGGTGGCGCCGAGACCGTCCATCGGCGCGGTCACCGTGGTCAGGCTCGGCGTCACCGTACGGGCGAGCAGCACGTCGTCGCAGCCCACGACGCTGCGCTCGCCGGGCACGGAGACGCCCCGCCCGGCCAGTTCGGCGAGCACCCCGCACGCGGTGAGGTCGTCGAAGGCGAACGCCGCGGTGGCGTCGGTCTCCAGCAGCGCGGCGCCGGCCTGCCTGCCGCCCTTGAACGTCGCCCGGAACGGCCCGAGCTCGGTGAGCTCGACCCCGCGGCCCCGCGCCCACCTGCGGACCGCATGCGAGCGCCGGGCCGCGGCCCACGACGCGCTCGGCCCGGCGAGCAGCGCGAACCTGCGGTGACCGTGCTTGTGCAGATGCTCGCCCGCGTCGAACAGCGCGCTGGTGTTGTCGCAGATCACCGACGACAGGTCGCGCAGCGGCCGGTTGAGCAGGACACAGGGAAGCCCCTTCGCCGCCTCGCGCAGCGCGGCCGACGACGAGCGCGGCGAGGCCACGATCACCCCGTCCACCCTGCCGCGCAGCCGGGCGACGTGCCGCACCTCCGCCGCCGCGCTCTCCTCCGCGTCGACCAGCATGACCGAGCTGCTCATCCGCTCCGCCGTACGCTGGATCGACCGCACGAGCAGCGGGAAGAACGGGTTGGTGATGTCGGAGACGATCAAGCCGATCGTCTCGGCCCGGCCCGTGACCAGCCCGCGCGCGGCCGGGTTGGGCAGGTAGCCGAGCTCGCGGGCGACGGCCGTCACCTGGTCCCTGACCGCCGGGCTGACCAGCTCGGGGCGGTTGAAGACCCGCGACACGGTCGCCGCCGAGACGCCGCACCGCCGGGCGATGGAGTAGATCGTCGGCTTGCTCAACCCGCGCTCCTCGGCCTCGGCTCACCCCAGCTTGACCGGAGTACTCTAGCGGAGCAAGAATCCATGCAATCGCTTTCATCGTTTCGCAGGAAAGGACGGCATGGGTTCCGAGCAGCCCGAGCAGGTCGCCCGCAGCCAGCTCGAGGAGGTCGTCCTCCCGTTCTGGCTCGAGAACGGCATCGACACCGAGCACGGCGGGTTCTTCACCTGCTTCGACAACCGCGGCAGGCGCCTGCTGTCCACCGACAAGTTCACCTGGTCGCAGGGGCGTTTCGTGTGGCTGCTCGCCCGCGCCGCCCGGCTCGCCGACCGGGGCCTGCTCTCGCCGGGCCGGCTCGGCGCCGGCTCCGCCACGCTCATCGGGCACGCGGAACGCGGCGCGTCCTTCCTGCTCGACCACGCCGTCGGCCGCGACGGCCGGTGCGCCTACGTCCTCGACCGGCGGGGCGGCACGGCGCTCGACGAGCACGGCCGGCCGCTGCCCGCGGAGCGCAGCATCTTCGCCGACGCCTTCGTCGCCATGGGGCTCGCCGAACTCACGAGGTACACCGGCTCGCCCGTCCACCTGCCGGCCATCGACGCCATCGTGCGGCGGATCGCGGACGACGTGGAGGCGGGCGATCCGCCGACGCCGCCGTACCCGCTGCCGCCCGGCTGCTCGGGGTTCGGCGCCCGCATGATCGTCCTCAACGCCCGGCTCGATCAGGCACGCGCCCACGAGGCCGCCTCGGCGGGCCGGACGAACCCGTACACGGACGAGCTGCGCGCCGCGCGCAGCGCCATGCTCGCGCACAGGGAGGACGGCGGGCTGTTCACCGAGACGTTCGTGGCCGATCCCGGCATGCGCGACACGATTCTCGCCCGGCACCGCACCCCCGGCCACGCGCTGGAGGGCATCTGGATGGCGCTGGAGGCGGGCGAGGCACTCGGCGAGAGCGGCGACGTCGGCGACCTGCTGGCCGGCGTCCCGGCCCTGTGCGCGGCGGGGTGGGACGACGAGCACGGCGGGCTGTTCCGCTACGTCGGCGTCTCGGGGAGGCCGGCGGGAGGGCCGTACGAAGACCTGGTCAGGCGCACCTGGTCGACCAAGTTGTGGTGGGTGCACACGGAGGCCGCCTACACCACCCTGCTGGCGGCCGAGCGTTACGGCGACCGTGAGGCGGCCCGCTGGTTCGACCGGATCTGGGACTACACGATCGGTACGTTCCCCGGCGGAGCGGACGGCGAGGAGTGGATCCAGATCAGGAACCGGGCAGGGGAACCCCTCGACGAGGTCGTCGCGCTGCCGGTCAAGGACCCGTACCACATCGCCAGGAACCTCATGCAGATCATCGAGCTCCGTGAGCTCCGCTCCCAGGGAGGACGGACGTGACGGCCGCGAACGCGGACCCCTTGATCGAACGGACGGCCGGGCACCTCGGTGTCCGGATCTTCAGCGACAGGGCGCAGGCCGGCGCCGCGGCGGCGCGGGCCGCGGTCGCGGCGTTGCGCGCGGTGCTCGCCGCCCGCGGCGAGGCCAGGGTCGTCTTCGCGGCCGCTCCCTCACAGCGGGAGACGCTGGCCGGGTTGCGCGCGGCCGAGGGCATCGACTGGTCCAGGGTCACCGTCTTCCACATGGACGAGTACATCGGCCTGCCCGCCGGCGCGCCCCAGCGGTTCGGCCGGTTCCTGCGCGAGGAGCTCTGGGATGCCGTACGTCCTGGCGCCGTACACGTGATCGAGCCCGGCGACGACCCCGAGGCCGAGAGCGCCCGCTACGCCGGGCTTGTCGGCAGTGCCCCGATCGACCTGGTCTGCCTGGGCATCGGCGACAACGGCCACCTGGCGTTCAACGATCCGCCGGTGGCGGACTTCGCCGACCCCCTCGTGGTCAAGGTGGTCGAGCTCGACGAGGACTGCCGGCGGCAGCAGGTCAGCGACGGGTGCTTCGCCACACTCGCCGAGGTGCCCCGGCGGGCGATCACGCTGACCGTTCCCACGCTGATGGCCGGTCGCACGCTGGTCGCCACCGTGCCCGGCGCGGGCAAGCGGGCCGCGCTCGCCGCCGCGCTCGACGGGCCGGTCAGCGAGAGCTGCCCCGCCTCCGTCCTGCGCACCCACCCGGCCTGCACGCTCTTCGCCGACCTGGAGGCGTACCGGTGAGCCCCGTGGTGAGCCCCGTGGTGAGCCCCGTGGTGAGCCCCGTGGTGAGCCCCGTGGTGAGCCCCGTGGTGAGCCCCGTGGTGAGCCCCGTGGTGAGCCCGTGGTGAGCCCGGTGAGGCTCAGCCGCGCCACCCTGTCCAGGGTCGCGCCGGACGCGCGCCCGCTCGCCGAGCCGCGCGCCACCGGCGTCGTGCACCTGGGCATCGGCGCCTTCCACCGGGCCCACCAGGCCGTCTACACCGAGCGGGCCATGGCCGCGGCCGGTGACGATCGCTGGGGCATCTGCGGGGCGACCCAGCGCAGCACCGACGTGGCCGACCGCCTCCGCCCTCAAGACTGTCTGTACGGCGTGCGCGCCGGCGATGAGGCCCGCGTGGTCGGCTCCGTACGGGAGGTGCTCGTTCCCGGCGACGACCTGGCGGCGCGGCTCTCCGCCCCGGAGACGGCCGTGGTCACGCTGACCGTCACCGAGCGGGCGTACCGTCCCGATCCTCGGGGCGCCGTCGCACGGCTCGTCGCGGGGCTCCGCGCCCGCGCCGCCGCGGACGCGGGCCCGCTCACCGTCATCTCCTGCGACAACCTGCCCGGCAACGGCGCCATCCTCGCCGGGCTCGTCGCGGACCTGTGCGAGCCTCCCCTGCTCGGGTGGGTCGAGCGGAACGTGACGTTCCCCGCCTCCATGGTGGACCGGATCGTCCCGGCGACCACGCAGGCCGACCTGGACGACATGGCGGCCAGGCTGGGCGTGGTCGACCTGGGCGCGGTCGTCACCGAGCCGTTCACCCAGTGGGTGATCGAGGATCGTTTCGCCGGTGACCGGCCGGCCTGGGAGCGGGCGGGCGCCCTGCTGGTGGGGGACGTGCGGCCGTACGAACGCATGAAGCTGCGCCTGCTCAACGGCAGCCATTCGGCCATCGCCTACCTGTCGGGCGCCGAGCACGTGTCGGAGGCCGTGAGGTTTCCCGCGTTCGCCGGATACCTGCGCCGGCTGATGGACGACGACCTGTCGCCCACCCTGGGAGGGCTGGCGGGGTTCGACCTCGCACGCTACAAGGAGTCGTTGATGGTCAGGTTCGCCAACCCCGGCCTGCGGCACCGCGTCGCGCAGATCGCGGTGGACGGCTCGCAGAAGCTGCCGCAGCGCCTGCTCGACCCGGCCCGCGAGCGGCTGGCGGCCGGGTACGAGCCCCGGTCGATCGCGCTGGCCGTGGCCGGGTGGATGCGATACGTCACCACGGCCCGCGACCTGGCCGACCCGCTGGCCGAGCGACTGCGCGGCGAAGAGACGGCCTCCGCCTCGGCCACCGTGGACCGCCTGCTGACGATCGAGGAGATCTTCGGCACCGACCTGCCGGACGACCCGGTCTTCCGCGAACTGGTCATCGACCGCCTGGAACGGCTGACCGCCGACGGCCTGCCCGCCACCCTCCGCGCGCTCGTGTAGTGGTACGGACCTTTCTTCGCTTCGAGAAGTGACATATTGACACACAGCCGCCCTGACAGCCAGAATCCTGCCCTAGTGGTACGGACCACTCTGCGGAGAGACGGGCGGTCAAGGGATGACGCAGGAGACCAAGCACGAGACACTCCGGCGCATCCTCATCGAGCTCATCGACACCCGGCTGACGCCGCACGACCCGCTGCCCAGCGAACGCGAGCTGATGCAGCGGCACGGCGTCAGCCGCATGACCGTACGCCGGGCCGTCGAGGGCCTGGCTCGTGACGGCCGCGTCTATCGGGTCCAGGGGGCGGGCACGTTCGTCGCCGACCCCGGCAAGATCACCAAGTCGCTGACGTTCAGCTCGTTCAGCGAGGACATCAGAGCCAGGCGCATGAAGCCCGGCGGCAGGCTGCTCAGGCTGGAGAGCGAACCCGCCGAGATCGACGTCGCCCGCGACCTGTTCCTCGAACCGGGCACGCCGGTCGTGCGCGTCACCCGGCTGCGCACCGCCGACGGCGAGCCGATGTGCCTGGAGAACGCCTGGGTCCCCGAGCACCTCGTACCGGGCCTGACCGCACGGGGACACGTGGAGAGCCTGTACGACGTGCTGGAGGCGGCCGGCGCCGCGCCCGAGCACGCCGACCAGACCATCTCGGCCACGGTCGTCAACCGCGAGCAGGCCGACCTCCTCGGCGTGCCCGGCAACTTCCCGGCGCTGCGCGTCTCGCGGGTGACGCACGACGCGCGCGGCCGGGCGGTGGAGCGGGCCGTCAGCCTGTACCGCGCCGACCGTTACGACTACCGGCTGTCGATCACGAGGAGCCGCAGGACGTGAGGCTGGGCATCGACATCGGCGGCACCAAGATCGTCGCGGGGCTGGTGACGCCGGAGGGGACCGTGCGCCGCCGGGCGTACGCGCCCACCCCGGCCGCGCAGGGGCCTCGGGCGGTCGTGCGCACGGTGGTGCGGCTCGCCCGCGAGCTGGGCCTCGACGGCGTCACCTGCGCCGGGGTTGGCACGGCGGGAGTCGTCGACCCGGACGGCCGCGAGATCGCCGGAGCCACGGACACGATCCGCGACTGGGCGGGCACACCGCTGGCGGCGTCGCTGGAGGCCGAGCTCGGCCTGCCCGTGCGGGTCCGCAACGACGTGCACGCGTTCCTCGCCGGCGAACTGGCGCGCTCCTCCTGGCGTACGGCCCTGGGCGTCACCGTCGGCACGGGCATCGGCGGGGCCCTCGCGCTGGACGGCGACGTCGTGACCGGCGTACGCGGAGCCGCCGGACACGTCGGGCACGTACCGGTCGCGGAGGCGGCGGGGCTGGCGTGCACCTGCGGCGCCTACGGCCACGTCGAGGCGGTCGCCTGCGGGCCCGCCATGACGGCCGCCTTCACGGCCCTGCAAGCGGCCGGCGGTGGCCGGCCGTCGCCGGGGGACCGGCCGGCCGGGGGCGGGGGCCAGGGCCTGCGCCTGGTGCTGGAACGGGCCAGGGCGGGCGACGCGGACGCGGCCGGGGTGCTGGCGCGCGGCGGCCGGGCCCTGGGCAGCGCCCTGGCGGGCGTCGTGAACGTCTGGGACCCGGACGTGGTGATCGTCGGGGGCGGTGTGCTGGCCGCCGGGGAGCTCTACCTCGGCCCGCTGCGCGCCGCGCTGGCCGCCGGCGTCCTGCCCGTCCTGGCGGACGTCCCCGTACGGACCGCGCGCCTCGGGGACGACGCGGTGCTGGTGGGCGCCGCCGCTGCCGCCGGTGCGGCGTGCCTGGCGCCCATGAAGCCCGCAGCAGGCCGACAGGCCGGGCACGCGACCGGGGACCGCCGGACCGGCATGACGTGGCGTTGGTCCGGGCGAATCCGGCCGGTTCGTGCGAGCCGGAGCGAGAGCGACCGGAGGGAAGGAAGGGCATGACCGACAGCGAGGTGTTCGGCCTTCTGAGTGGTGGCCTGGTGGTCTCCTGCCAGGCCTACGAGGGCGAGCCGCTGCACGGGCCGGGGTTCATGACCGCGATGGCGCGGTCGGCCGTCCTGGGCGGCGCGGCGGGTGTACGGATCAACGGCCCGGCCGACGTCGAGGCCGTGCGCGCGGCCGTGCCGGTGCCGCTGATCGGCCTGTGGAAGGACGGCGACGGCGACGTCTACATCACGCCCACGCTTGAGCATGCCCTGGCCGTGGTGCGGGCGGGAGCGGACATCGTCGCGGTGGACGCCACCTCCCGCCCCCGCCCCGACGGCCGCGGCCTGGCGGAGACGATCGCGGGCGTCCACCGGGCGGGTGCGCTCGTCATGGCGGACGTCGCCACCGCCGAGGAGGGAGTGGCCGCCGCCGGGCTCGGCGCGGACTGCGTCTCGACGACCCTGTCGGGCTACACGTCCGCCTGCCCGTCTCCCGAAGGGCCGGACCTGGACCTGGTCGCCGTGCTGGCGGACGCCCTGGACGTGCCCGTCTTCGCCGAGGGCAGGATCGGCACGCCCGGCCAGGCCGCGCGGGCGATCGAGCTGGGCGCGCACGCCGTCGTGGTCGGCGGCGCGATCACCCGCCCCGCCGACATCACCCGGAGCTTCGCCCAAGGGCTGAGCCGGGCCCGCCCGTGACTACCTCCGTGACCACCCTCGTGACCGTCTCGGTGGCCTGCCGGTCAGCCGGTTGAAGGTCGTTGAGCCAAGTAAGGCGAGGAGGCTCACCATGATCGCCTGCGACGGCAACGGGAGGGTCGTTCAGCCAACGGAGCCGCTGAGGTTGCTGGTGCCGCCGCCCCTTGTTCCTGAGCCTGCGGTGCTGGTGATGAGCTGACCGTCGACATAGGCAACGGCACTCACCGAGCCGGCGCCCAGGCGTCGTATGGAAAGGCTCCAGGTGTCCTTGCCCTGTTCGGCGAGGGTGATGTCCTTCCGCCAGGGAGGCGTCACCTGGGGCTCGGTCGTGGGGCGGCCGTTGATGACGTAGGTGATGGCGAAACGTCCTTCGCCCGTGACATCGAAGGTGAGGGTGTGCGGCTCGTCACTGGAGGAGCAGGCAGCCAGCAGCACGGTGGCGGCGGCCGACGCCAGCGAGCGCGTCCGTCTGCCTGATGCGGTCATCCGATCAATAAACCACAGCAGAACCCCGCAATGCTTGTCATAGACGGTTTGGCCTCTCTGCTCTGCTTACGGCGGTTCGCCGGACAGAACCGCTCGCTGGGATACGAGGGCATGACGGAAAGGGCTTGGCACGGCGACCGATGATCGGATAGACCTTGCAGCCGGACCAACGACACCGAAAGGAGGGATAAGCGATGACGATGTCCATGATCACCGCGCTTGTCTCCTCCCGGGGCGCTGACCGCGCCTGACCGGAGCGGACGGGCGCCCTCACCGGAGAGTGCCTCGACCGTGGAACGAAACGACCTGACCGTGCGCCCGATCACCGGGCGCGAAGAACTCGACCTTTTCATCCGGCTCCCCTACACCCTCAACGACGAACTCGCCGACGACCTCACAGCCGGCCGCCGGCGACCGGAATGGACGTGGGTCGCCCTGCGCGGCGACCGCCTGGTGGCCAGGGCCGCCTGGTGGTGCCGTACCGGCGACGCCGCACCCTTCCTGCTCGACGTCTTCGACCTCGACGACGACAGCGGCACGGGCGACGACCGCGTGGACGTCGGCGTGCGGCTGTTGCGGACCGCCATGGCCGCCGTGGTGCCGGCCGGGGCCCGTCCGCCCGAGTACGGCCGCGCCGTGCCGCCCGGCTGGCGCGACGACCCGACGGCCAGGCGCGTCGTCGAGGAGCGCATGGCCGCGCTGGAACGGACCGGCGCCCGCCTGTTCGTCGAACGCCTCCGCCTGGAGTGGCGTGCGGGAACGCCGGTTTCCGAGCCGAGCGGGCGCCTGAGGTTCCGGCCGGTCCGCGACACCGAGGAGATCCTCTCCCTGATGACGCTGGTCCTCGACGGCACGCTCGACGCGCACAGCAGGGACGACCTGAGCCGGCTGTCTCCCCGTGAGGCCGCCGCCAGGCACTACGACGACGAACTCGCCCACTACCGCAGCCCGCGCGACTGGTGGCGGATCGCGACGTTGCCGGACGGCGAGCCGGTGGGGTTCGTCACCCCGGCCCGCAACGACTACAACGCCGTCATCGGCTACCTCGCCGTGCTGCCCGCGCACCGGGGCAACGGCTACATCGACGACATCCTCGCCGAAGGCACCCGCGTCCTGGCCGCGCAGGGTGTCCCACGCATCCGGGCGGCCACGGATCTCGGCAACGTACCCATGGCGAACGCCTTCGAGCGCGCCGGGTACGTCAACGTCGAACGCATGATCAACATGGCCTGGGGGTGAGCCGGACGGGGTCGTCACCCCAGCCGGACCGGCCGGGCGTGCGGCTCCCCCGGGGCGAAGCGCCGGCCGCCTCAGCCTGTGAGGTTCTTGAGCGTCTCTCTCGCGATCTCCTCCGCGCCCTGCAGGAGTTCCTTCTCGGGAACGGGCCGGCTGTTCTTGTCCGAGAGGATCTCGCGGCCCTTGTTGTCCGTGCCGTGGAAATGGATGTCGATGGTGGTGTTGCCCCTGACGACGAGGATCCAAGCCATCGCCGTACGCCTTTGGGTGTGCTCGTTGTAGATCGCGTACGCCCCGTCGCCCAGGTCGCCGACCTCCTTGATCTCTCCGTGTTCGGTGAAGTAGGGGTCACCCTTGGTCTGGCCTGACTGGTCGCGCATCGAGCGCCACATGGACTCGGCGTCGTCCCGGGCGGAGTCGTTGTCCGGCCAGACGTTGACCTTGAGGCTGATGGACCGGCTCTGGTTGTAGCCGTCCTTCATGTGGTAGCCCTTCTGGTCCCACCTGCAGTCCTTGCGCTTGGCGCCGTACCCGTCCTTGGCGACGCCCGGCTCCGACTCGCTCTTGGGCGCCAGCCGTGAGGTCAGGCTCGCCGAGAGCAGGTCGCACACCTCGGGTACGTCCTGCAGCGGCGGGAAGGTGGAGGTCACGGTGGAGGAGGGGGTCGGCTGCGCCGTGTTCCGCGGGGAGGCGGAG
>NZ_JAAAHR010000134.1:0-27671 GCF_009908215.1 Nonomuraea sp. K271
GTGGCGTTGTTCGTGTTGTTCGCCGGCGGGGCGGTGGGAACGGTGCTGGGCGGCCGGCTGGCGGCCCGCTGGGGCCGGGTGCGCACGATGCGGCTGGCCTACCTGCTGGCGATCCCCGCCGTCGCCGGCGTGGTGCTCGTTCCCGGCCCTGTCGCGTACGCCTTCGTCGCCGCTTCGTCGATCGCCCTGTACGCCCCGTTCTCGCTGCACGTGACGCTGGGGCAGGACTTCCTGCCCGGCCGGGTGGGGACGGCCAGTGGCGTGACCCTGGGGCTGGCGGTGAGCGTCGGCGGGCTGGCGAGCCCGCTGGTGGGCGCGGTGGCGGAGGCGGCGACGCTGAGGGTGGCGCTGGCGTGCCTGGTCGTGTTCCCCGTTCTGGCCTGGTTGCTGGCGCGGACGCTGAAGGAACCCGTCCCCGAACCCGCCGGCTGACCCCGCAGCCCGGCTCAGGGGCGGGTTCTGAGCCGGACGGCGCTGGTGTTGTCGGCCTGGGAGGGGTCGAGGGCGGAGGAGGCGACGTGCGCGACGACGCGCAGGGGCGCCCGTGCGTCCCGGGCGACGGCGATCGTGGCGGTGAGGCGCACTGGCCGGCGCGGGTGGACGGCGGGGATCGTGCAGGCGGCCTTGGCGGGTTCGTGTACGCAGCCGCCGCTGGTCGCGGTGAGGGTCGTGCCGGGCGGCAGGGTGAGCGTGACGGGCACGTGGGCTGCGGCCATCAGGCCGCGCAGGCGGACGGTGGCCGTGACGGTGGCGGTGGCGCCGCGCTTGACCGGCTTCCTGGGCCTTTTGAGCGTGATGGACAGGGCGTCGTACACGCCGCTCGGGTCGGCCTGGCGGATGATGGCGCCGTAGCCTTCCGCGTTGAGCGCGTTGGCGACGGCGTTGCCCGCGGCGTAGCCGTCCTCCTTGCCCGCCGACAGCACCCCGACCAGGTCCCGGGTGCCCTGGATGAGCCACGGCCCGCCGCTGTGGCCCTTGTGCAGGTGGCAGTTGTGCGTCTCCAGCCGGCCCGGCCGCAGCGCCGTGCCGGACCGCCCGGCAAGCAGGGCGGCGGGGAGGGTGGCGCCGAGCACCACGCCGGTGGCCGGCCGGGTGCGGCCGAGGCACCAGAGCTGGTCCCGCCCGTCGTACGGCTGCCGGCCGGGCACCCCCGGGTAGCCCCTGGTGACGACGGTGTGCCTGCCGCCCTGGCTGCGCATCGGGGTGAAGGCGCCGACGGTCTTCTGGAGGGTGCGCTTGCGCGGGCCGACCTCGATGAGGGCGATGTCGTAGACGGAGTTCCAGTCGCCGCCGGTCAGGCCGGTGTAGCCGTCGGGTTTCCACGCCCGCCGGCCGCCCCACCGCCCGTACGGTTCGCGTTCGCCGACGGTGTCCGCCCGCCCGTCGTAGGCGGGGACGAACGCGAAGCGTTGGTGCCAGCGGCCGGCCGCCGCGCCCGCCGGGACGCTGTAGACGCAGTGGGCGGCGGTGACGACGAGCGTGTGCGCGGCGGAGCGGACGACGGAGGCGCTGCAGGAGTCGCCCTGCCCGCCGGAGTTGACGAAGAAGAGCCTGCCGGTGATCCGGCTGTCTGCGGCGCGTGTGTACGGCCGCCGTACGCGGGCGTATCCGTTGGCGTCGCTGCCCGGGGTGAGGCGCTTGGAGGCGGGGACGCTGTGCCGCCGTGTGCCCGCGACGTCCGCCGTGCCCCGCCTGGGGGCGGCCACGGTCTCCGGCGGGTTCGCGGCGGCGGCCTGCCGCGCGGGGGTCCAGTAGCGTACGGCGTGTCCTGGGCGCATGAGCGGCGACGACGCGGCGCCGGAGTGTGCCTGGCTCTGGACGGGCGGCCCGGGGTGGGTGCCGGAGTGGGTGCCGGGATGGGTGCCGGGATGGGTGCCGGAATGGGTGCCGGGATGGGTGCCGGAATGGATGACTGTGTGGACGGCGGGCGTGGCCGGTGCGAGGGACAGCCACGCCAGCGTGGCCACCACGATGACCAGTGTCTTCGGCACAGCGTCCCTCCCGGACACGTCGATACCTCAGATCACTCTAAGTCATCATTTGTAAACAAATTGTAGCTTATGGGTTCGGGTGTCGTCCGTTCAGCCCGCGGCGGCGTCCGTGCCCGGCGGGGCGATCCCGGTCGTGCGGGCCTCCGACGGCTCGCGGTCGGGGCGCAGGCCGCGCCAGGACGGGTGGCGCAGCCTGCCGTCGCCGGTGACCTCGGCGTACTGCACCTCGCCGACCATACGCGGCTCGACCCAGCGCGCGTCGCGGGCGTCCTCACGCGGCACCGGCTCGTCGAACGGCGGGCCGGGCCGCTCCAGCGGCGCCAGGCGGTCGCGCAGATCGCGCAGCATGGCCTCGGTGAACCCGGTGCCGACGTGGCCCACGTACCGCAGCCGCCCGCGCTGGTCGTACGCGCCGAGCAGCAGCGAGCCGATCGTGCCGGTACGCCGCCCGCCTCCCGGTTTCCACCCGCAGATCACGACCTCGGTGGCGCTGACGTTCTTGACCTTCGTCCATTCGGAGTTGCGCCGGCCCGGCCGGTACGGCGAGCTCATCCGCTTGCACACGACCCCTTCGAGGCCGAGGCGGCGGGAGGAGTCGACCGCCTGCTCGGCGTGGTCGGCGAACCAGACGGGCACCTGCCACCGGTATCCGGGCGTGAGCGTGCTCTCCAGCAGGTCCCTGCGCTCGATGTACGGCCGCGCGATGACGGCGTCGTCGCCGAGGTGCAGGATGTCGAACGCCATGAACGTCACCGGCACCGACCTGGTCAGCTCGGCCACGATCCGGGGATTGCGCTGGTGCATCCGGGGTTGCAGCGCCTCGAAGCTGGGCCGTCCCGCCTCGTCGAAGGCGACGATCTCCCCGTCGATGACGGCCGGGCGCCCGCCGGTGGCGCCTCCCATGAGCTGCAGTTCGGGGTAGGCGGGGGTGATGTCCTTGGCGTTGCGCGACATCAGGCGTACGGCGCCGTCCTCGACGTAGGCGAGCGCGCGTACGCCGTCCCACTTCATCTCGACGGCCCAGTCCGCGCCCTGGACGGCGGTCAGGGTGCCGAGCTGGGCCAGCATCGGCCTGTAGGCAGGCAGCCGGACCATGGTGCTTGCCGTACCCCGTCCGTCCGGCCGTCAGTGACCGGCATGGGTTTACAGATGGTCAAGGGGCGTCTTCTCGACGAGGTCGGCGAGGTCGACGCCGTGCTCGCCGAGCTCGGCGACGGTGGTGCAGTAGCCGCGCAGGTAGCTTCTGCCGTTCACCTGATGGGAGACGCGCAACAGCGGGCGATCATCGAGGATGATCGCCTCGACGAGGATGCCGCCGGGGCCGTGCCACTGTCCCATGCCGGAGAGGGTAGGGGAATCGGACATACGGGACAAGCGATATGGGGAAACGTGCGCGGCGGGCGGCCGGCTCACGCGCGTGCCCTCCGGCACCGCGACACACGGACGGCGTAAAGCTCCGTAACTAAAATTTTTTGTTGTCATGAGATATCCGGGCATGGCGCGTTAACGAGTGTGCGGCGCGGGCAGTCAGTAGGCACCTTCGGCTTTTCCCGGCCGTGGCCGTGCCCCCGTGACGGCCACGGCTCCCGCCCCGGCAGGCCCGGTCCGGGGTGACGGCGGCCGCGGGCGCGGCTTCGGCGAGCGCCGCCCCCGCGGCCGTCGTATTGCGCGCCCGCATGGTCCGCATGGTGGACGGATGAGGATCCGCCGCCCGGACTCCGTAAACTGTGATGGTGATTTCCCGTATCGACATGCGCGGTTCGCTTCCCGCGGACCTGCGCGACGTGCTGCCCCGCGCCGAGATCGACGTCGAGGCCGCCCTGGAGAAGGTGCGGCCCATCTGTGAGGACGTGCGCCATCGTGGGGCGGCAGCCGTACGGGAGCTGACCGCCAGGTTCGACGGTGTCGAGATCGCCACCACCCGCGTTCCCGCCGAGGCGCTCGAGCGGGCGCTGCGCGAGCTCGACCCCAGGGTCAGGGCGGCGCTGGAGGAGTCGATCAGGCGGGCCAGGCTCGTCCACCGCGACCAGCGGCGCGCCGACGTCACCACCCAGGTCGTGCCCGGCGGCACGGTGACCGAGCGGTGGGTGCCGGTCGAGCGCGTGGGCCTCTACGTCCCGGGCGGCCGGGCGGTCTATCCGTCCAGCGTGGTGATGAACGTCGTGCCCGCCCAGGAGGCCGGCGTCGGCTCGCTGGCCGTGACCAGCCCGGCGCAGAAGGAGCACGGCGGGCTGCCGCACCCCACGATCCTGGCCGCGTGCGCGCTGCTCGGCGTCGACGAGGTGCACTCCGCGGGCGGGGCCCAGGCGGTGGCCATGTTCGCCTACGGCACCGAGGACTGCCCGGCGGCCACGATGGTCACCGGTCCCGGCAACATCTACGTGGTGGCGGCCAAGCGGCTGCTCAAGGGCCGCATCGGCATCGACTCCGAGGCCGGCCCCACCGAGATCGCCATCCTCGCCGACGAGACGGCCGACCCGGTCCACGTCGCCGCCGACCTGATCAGCCAGGCCGAGCACGACACGATCGCCGCCGCAGTGCTGGTCACCACCAGCGCCGAGCTGGCCGACGCGGTCGAGAAGGAGCTGCCGGGCCAGGTCTCCGCGACCCGGCATTCCGAGCGCATCACCGAGGCGCTGAGCGGCAGGCAATCGGGCATCGTGCTGGTGAGCTCCGTAGACGACGGCCTCAAGGTCGTCGACGCCTACGCCGCCGAGCACCTGGAGATCCACACCGCAGACGCCGCGGCCGTCGCCGCCCGCGTCAGGAACGCCGGGGCGATCTTCGTGGGCACCTACGCGCCCGTCTCGCTCGGCGACTACCTCGCCGGGTCCAACCACGTGCTGCCGACGGGCGGCTGCGCCTGTCACTCCGGCGGCCTGTCGGTGCAGTCGTTCCTGCGCGGCGTCCACGTCGTCGACTATTCCCGCGAGGCGCTCGCGGGAGCGGCGGCCCACGTGTCGGCCCTGGCCGACGCCGAAGACCTGCCCGCACACGGTGCCGCGATCCGCGCCCGTTTCGACTGGCGAGTGCCCACGGAGACCGAGTGAACCTCGACGACCTGCCCATCCGCGACGACCTGAGGGGCAAGACGCCCTACGGCGCGCCCCAGATCGACGTCCCGGTGCGGCTCAACACCAACGAGAACCCCTACCCGCCCTCGCCCCGCCTGGTCGACGACCTGGCCGAGGCGGTGCGGGCCCAGGCGGGCGAGCTCAACCGCTACCCCGACAGGGACGCCACCGCCCTGCGCGCCGACCTGGCCGCCTATCTCGGCCACGGCCTGGCCACCGAGCAGGTGTGGGCCGCCAACGGCTCCAACGAGGTGCTCCAGCAGATCCTTCAGGCGTTCGGTGGCCACGGCCGCACCGCCATCGGGTTCGAGCCCTCCTACTCGATGCACCCGATCATCACCAGCGGCACCAGCACCGAGTGGATCCAGGCCGGCCGCGAGGCCGACTTCTCGATCGACCCGGGCAAGGCCGTGGCCGCGATCGAGGAGCACCGGCCCGACATCGTGTTCCTGGCCTCGCCCAACAACCCGACCGGCACCGCCCAGCCGCTGGCCACGATCGAGGCGGTCCTGGCCGCCGCGCCGGGCGTGGTCGTGGTCGACGAGGCCTACGCGGAGTTCGCCCGTGAGGGCACCCCGTCGGCGCTCACCCTGCTGTCCGACCATCCGCGGCTGATCGTCACCAGGACGATGTCCAAGGCGTTCGCCATGGCCGGCACCCGGCTCGGCTACCTCGCCGCGCATCCGGCCGTGGTGCAGGCGCTGCTGCTGGTGCGCCTGCCGTACCATTTGTCGACGCTCACCCAGACGGCGGCGCGCGTGGCGCTGCGGCACCACGCCGAGTTGCTGGGCACCGTCGACGCGCTTCGGCGCGAGCGCGACGACACGGTGGCGTGGCTGCGCTCCAAGGGCCTGCGGGTGGCCGACTCCGACGCGAACTTCGTGTTGTTCGGACGGTTTCCCGACCGGCGCGCCGTGTGGGAGGGCCTGCTGGAGCGCGGGGTGCTCATCCGCGAGGTGGGCCCGCCAGAATGGCTGCGGGTGTCGATCGGCACCGGCGAGGAGATGGCGGCGTTCCGCGCCGCCCTGGAAGGAGTGCTGTGAGCCGCGTCGGCCGCGTCGAGCGCGTTACGAAGGAGACCTCGGTCCTGGTGGAGGTCGGCCTCGACGGCACCGGCCGGGTCGAGGTGTCGACCGGGGTCGGCTTCTACGACCACATGCTTGCCCAGCTGGGCAAGCACGGCCTGTTCGACCTCACGGTCAAGACCGAGGGCGATCTGCACATCGACTCGCACCACACGATCGAGGACACCGCGCTGGCGCTGGGCGCGGCGTTCCGCGAAGCGTTGGGCGACAAGTCGGGCATCAGGCGGTTCGGCAGCGCGTCGTGTCCGTTGGACGAGTCCCTGGCCCAGGTCACCGTCGACCTGTCCGGCCGCCCCTACCTCGTGCACTCCGAGCCCGAGGGCATGGCGCCGATGATCGGCCCCGAATACGACACGACGATGACCCGCCACATCCTGGAGTCGTTCGTCGCCCAGGCGGCCGTCTGCCTGCACGTCCACGTCCCCTACGGGCGCAACGCCCACCACATCGTGGAGTCCCAGTTCAAGGCCCTGGCCAGGGCCCTGCGCGAGGCGTCGGAGCCCGACCCCCGCGCCACGGGGGTGCCCAGCACCAAGGGCGTCCTGTGACGGACAACCTCATCGCCGGGGTGATGGTCTTCATCGGGCTGTTCCTCATCGGCGGGGTGTTCTCCCTGGCCAAACAGGGGCTCAAGCTCGGTGCGGCGATCTGCGCGCTGGGCGCGGCAATGGCGATCACGGCGGGGGTGCTGTGGTGGTGAGCAAGAACGTGGTGGTGCTCGACTACGGGTCGGGCAACCTGCGCTCGGCCGAACGGGCGCTGGCCCGGGCCGGCGCCGACGTGAGCGTGACGTCCGACTTCGACGCCGCGCTGTCGTGCGACGGTCTCGTCGTGCCGGGCGTCGGCGCGTTCGAGGCCTGCATGACGGGTCTCAAGGACGTGCGCGGCGAGCAGATCATCGGCCGCCGCCTGTCCGGGGGGCGTCCGGTGCTGGGCATCTGCGTCGGCATGCAGATCCTGTTCGCCCGTGGGGTGGAGCACGGTGTCGAGACCGAGGGCTGCGGCGAGTGGCCGGGCACGGTCGGCCGGCTCGACGCCCCCGTGCTGCCCCACATGGGCTGGAACACCGTCAAGGCGCCCGCGGGCAGCGTGCTGTTCGCCGGGCTCGACCCCGCCACCCGCTTCTACTTCGTGCACTCCTACGGCGTGCGCGACTGGGAGCTGCGGGCGGGCGACGGCTTCTCCGACCCGCTCGTCACGTGGGCCGAGCACGGCGTGCCGTTCGTGGCCGCCGTGGAGAACGGCCCGCTCATGGCCACCCAGTTCCACCCGGAGAAGTCCGGCGACGCAGGCGCCACCCTGCTGCGCAACTGGCTCGGCACCCTGTGAGCGGGCGAACCGGCCGGGAGGCCCGGTGAGCAAGGAACGCGCCCGGCGCAGGGCCGAGCGTGAGGCCGAGCGGGCCCGCGCCATCAGGGCCAACGAGCTGCGGCAGGCACGCCGCGCCCGCCGCCGGGCCCTCCTGTCGCGTATGCTCCCGCGCCCGGCGCGGGCCGCTCGCCAGGGCGGCCTGCTCGCCCGCCGCCGCCGCGCCCAGAACGCCGTGGTGGCGCTCGGGCTCCTGCTCGTGCAGGTGCTCGTCTGGCTGGTCTGGGGCTCGCTCCTGCTCAGCTTCGGTGTTCTCGTCCTGTCCCTGCTGCTCACACCCGTTGTCGTGACCCTCGCCTTCGACCGGAGGATCTGATGTCGCTGCTCCTGTTGCCCGCCGTCGACGTGGCCGGCGGCCAGGCCGTACGCCTGACCCAGGGCGAAGCCGGCACCGAGACCCGCCACGGCGAACCTCTCGCCGCCGCGCTCGCCTGGCAGGAAGCCGGCGCCGAGTGGATCCACCTGGTCGACCTCGACGCCGCGTTCGGCAGGGGCGGCAACCGCGAGCTGATCGCCGAGGTCATCGGCAAGCTCGACGTGAACGTCGAGTTGTCCGGCGGCATCCGCGACGACGACTCGCTGGCCGCCGCGCTGGCCACCGGCTGCCGCCGGGTCAACATCGGCACCGCCGCCCTGGAGAACCCGGGCTGGTGCCGGAAGGTCATCGCCGAGCACGGCGACCGGATCGCCGTGGGCCTCGACGTGCGCGGCGACACGCTGGCCGCCCGCGGCTGGACCAAGGACGCCGGCGACCTGTGGGAGGTGCTCGACCGGCTCGAGGCCGACGGCTGCCCCCGCTACGTCGTCACCGACGTGACCAAGGACGGCATGCTCCAGGGTCCCAACCTCGACCTCTACCGCCGCATCTGCGCCCGCACCGACCGGCCTGTGGTGGCCAGCGGCGGCGTGTCCAGCCTCGTTGACCTGGTCGCACTCGCCTCGCTCGTTCCCGACGGACTGGAGGGTGCCATCGTGGGCAGAGCCCTCTACGCTCACGCGTTCACGCTGGAAGACGCGCTTGCCGCGGTACGCGTGTAGTTCGCCGGGAGGGGGCGGGATGAGCGTCAGCAGCATCGGCATGGAGAACACCGGACGGAGGGTGTTCTCCGGAGGTGTGTGGGAGGAAAGGTATGGTTACGCCCGCGCCGTCGTCGCGGGTGACCGGGTGATCGTGTCCGGGTGCACGGCCACCGTCGAAGGAGAGGTGCGCCACCTCGGCGACGCCTACGAGCAGGCACTGACCGCGATCGACATCGCGCTGACGGCCGTCGCGACCGGCGGCCTGACCCGCGACGACGTCGTCATGGTCCGCTATTACGTCGTGGAGCAGCGCCACTTCGACCCCGTCGGGCGCGCCATCCGCGACGTCTTCCGCGACGTGCGACCCGCCTGCACCGGGGTGCGCGTGGCCGGGCTGGTCGACCCTAGGATGCTGGTCGAGATCGAAATCGAGGCACTGCGAGCATGACCGTAGCGGTAAGAGTCATTCCCTGTCTCGACGTGGACGCCGGACGCGTCGTCAAGGGCGTCAACTTCGAGAACCTGCGCGACGCGGGCGACCCGGTCGAGCTGGCCAGGCGCTACGACGAGGAGGGGGCCGACGAGCTGACCTTCCTCGACATCACCGCGTCGTCCGGCGAGCGCGAGACCATGCTCGACGTGGTGCGCAGGACCGCCGAGCAGGTGTTCATCCCGCTCACCGTGGGCGGCGGCGTGCGCACGGTCGACGACGTCAACCGGCTGCTGCGCGCCGGCGCCGACAAGGTGTCGCTCAACACCGCGGCCATCGCCCGGCCCGAGCTGCTCACCGAGGCGTCCCGGCGGTTCGGCGCCCAGTGCGTCGTGCTGTCCGTCGACGCGCGACGCGTGCCGGACACCCCGAGCGGCTTCGAGGTGACCACGCACGGCGGCCGCCGCGGCACCGGCATCGACGCGGTGGAGTGGGCCGCCCGCGGCGAGGAACTCGGCGTGGGCGAGATTCTGCTCAACTCGATGGACGGCGACGGCACGCTCGACGGCTACGACCTGGAGATGTTGCGCGCGGTCCGGGCCGTCGTGCGCGTGCCGGTGATCGCCAGCGGCGGTGCCGGCCGCCTTGAGGACTTTCCTCCGGCGGTGGCGGCGGGCGCCGACGCGGTGCTGGCCGCCAGCGTGTTCCACTTCGGCACGCTGAAGATCTCCGAGGTCAAGGAGACGCTCCGGATGGCGGGCCATCCGGTCCGCTAGCGTCCTCAGAACACCCGAAGGTGGTGGAACAGCTCGTAGGAGGCGTCCTGGGCGGCGAACGCGGCCGCCTCGGACCGTTTGACGGCCAGGTACCCGCTGCGCCGCAACGGCCCGAGCGCCTCCATGAGCACCTCGTCGTTCTCCAGCGCGTCGAGCGCCTCGTCCAGTGACGACGGCAGGCGCTGGAAGCGGCCCGGCTGCGTGTCGGGGTCGACGTCCACGGCCGCGCCCGGGTCGAGGTTGCGCCGGATGCCGTCGAGGCCCGCGTGGATGACGGCTCCCAGCGACAGGTACGGGTTGGCGGAGGAGTCGGACGGCTTCAGCTCCAGGTTGGGCTCACCGGTGTCCCCGAGAGGGGAGCAGACGCGGACCGCGGCCTCGCGGTTGTCGGGGCCGTAGACGGCGTACGCGCTCGACCACATGCGGGGCGCCAGGCGCCGGAAGCTGTTGACGCTGCCGCAGGTCAGCGCGGTGAGGGCGGGCAGATGGGCGATCAGGCCGCCGATGAAGCCGTCGCGCGTCTCGTCGTCGCCGGCGAAGACGTTGCGGCCGTCGCGCCACAGCGACAGGTGCAGGTGGGAGCCGTTGCCGGCCTGGTCGGCCAGCGGTTTGGGGGCCAGCGAGGCCCACAGCTGCATGCGCATGGCCACGCCGCGCACGGTCTCGCGGTAGAGGACATGGTTGTCGGCGGCCCGCAGCGCCGGCGCGTGGTGGACCGACAGTTCCTGCTGGCCGGGGCCGAGCTCCGGGTGGTAGTGCTCGACGTGCAGGCCCTGCGTCTCCAGGGCGCGGATGAGCTTGATCGTGTAGTCGTGGGCGGTGTCGAAGCCGGTGCCCGCGTAGCAGAGCGAGTCGTCGAGGGGCACCAGCCGGTCGGGGCCGCCGGACGGGTCGGGCAGGCGGCGGCCGAGCGTGAACTCCGGCTCGAACGCGGCGACCAGCGTGTAGCCGTCGGCGGCCAGTTCGGCGATGGCGTCCTTGAGGAAGGTCCGCGAGCACGCGCCCCACGGGGAGCCGTCGGGCAGCCGCAGATCGGACAACATCGCCGCGGCACCTGGCGCGTGGGGCAACGTGACGTAGGTCGCGGGGTCGGGAACGATGCGTACCTCGCCCACCGGACCCATGTGCTCGACGTCCTGCAGTTGGTCGAGCATGTTCATGGCCATCATGGCCACTGTGTGCCCGATGCCGGTGTTGAGCCGTTCGGCCAGCCGTGACCGGGACGCCGCTTTGCCACGGATCACGCCTCCGTGGTCGGCGTACAGGAAACGAATCAGCTCGATGCCCTCGAGCTCGGCTCGCTCGAGGACGCGCCGCGCGGTGGCGCCGAGCTGATGGATCGTGGTGCCGCTCGGGCGATCTCTCATCCTGCCTGCGTAACACGATCCGGCAGCGCTTGGAAGCACCTCACGCGGACAGGACCGTTGGTCAGGGCGTCAGAACACTGGAGAAGAACGTGGCCAACTGATTGGCTCCCTGAAGAATTCCGTCGAACACACCGTTGACCGCGGCGGCGGCTTCGGCCGGCCGGGTGAACAGGTAGAAGACCACGAACGCGACAGCCACGTAGGTGATCACCTTCTTGACCTGCATGGGGGGCCTCCTGCAGTCCATTCCCAGCCGTATATACCCGGATCTGGGCGATCACTGGCATCTTCTATGAAGATGTTCATGATCCTAACCGGGGGGCTTCTTTCCTCTGCCATGGTAAGGGCTAGAGATGTGGCGTGAGCGCCGATGGCGCCGTGATTTGCGCCATCGGCGACCGGCTACATGCCGAGCGGGGCACCGCGCAGCCGTTCGACGTTCTCGGGCGTGCCGGTGAGCTCCACCTTGGCGTGCGCCTGACGTCCGAAGCAGAACATCAGCAACTCGCCGGCTCTGCCGGTGACCTCGACCTTGGGACCTCCGCGCGGGCCCGCCAGCAGCACTCCGCCGCCCAGCCGGTGCAGCACCACGCCCACCGGGGTCCGGCGCAGCATCAGCCGGGAGCCGGACGACAGCCGCTTCCAGAAGAGCTCTTCCAGCTCGGCGGGCAGGTCGCGTGGGTCCCACGACGGCTGCGCGCGGCGGACGTCCTCGTGGTGGACGAAGAACTCGATCGTGTTGACCGCCTCGTCGAGGGCCTTCACGAGCCCGAACACGCCGCCGGGCCGGCGTACTTTGGCGACCAGCTCCGGATAGGGATGCTTGGCCTTGAGCGCGTTCTGGACGGAGGTGGTGTAGCCGGTGAGCGGTTTGAGCGCGATGCCGCCCATCGCGTCGGGCCTGCGCTCGCGCAGCACCAGGTGTGCGGCCAGGTCGTAGGTGCTCCAGCCCGCGCACAACGTCGGCGCGTCGGGGCCGAGCCGGTCGAGCAGGTCGCAGAGCGCGGTGCGTTCGCCACGAGCGTGAGTCACACGAGCAACCCTACCCGCGGGAATAACGAGATGATCAGGAGTGATAGTGACATACGTAGAAATGCCGTGATGAGAGGACCCAACCGAGTGGCGAGCAAGGTCACCTCGGCCGTGATGCGCCAAGGACTGCGGGTCCTTGGGGTGGCCATTCGCGCAGAGAAGGTGGTGTTCGCGCTGGCGGTGCTGGCCAGCGCGGTCTACGGCGGCATGACCGTCGCCTCCGCCTGGGCCCTCGGGTGGGCGACCCAGAACGTCGTGCTGCCCGCCTTCGGCGAGGGCCGCGCCGTCGCGGGCGCGTTGTGGACGGGAACGTTCCTGATCTTCGGCACGGCACTGCTCAAGGCCCTGGGTGTGGCGGGCCGGCGCATCCTGGCCGGCATCCTGCAGTACCGCATGCAGGCCAGGTCGCGGAGGGACGTGACCAAGCAGTACCTGCGGCTGCCGCTGTCGTGGCACCACCGGCACCCGACGGGGCAGCTGCTGTCGAACGCCGGCGCCGACGCCGAGGCCGCCTGGGCGCCGCTGGCGCCGCTGCCGATGGCCGTGGGCGTGATCGTCATGCTGGTCACGGCGGCGGTCGCGATGGTGTTCACGGATCTTGTGCTGGCGCTCGTCGGTTTCCTGATTTTTCCGGCGATCGCCGTACTGAACCTGGTTTATCAGCGCAAGCTCAGCCCGCTCGCCACCCGCGCGCAGCAACTGCGCGCCGAGGTCAGCGAGATCGCGCACGAGAGCTTCGACGGCGCGCTCGTCGTCAAGACCCTCGGCAGGGAGGACCTGGAGACCGAACGGTTCCAGCGGCGCGCCCACGAACTGCGTGACGCCAACATCGCGGTCGGCCGCGTGCGCGGGCTGTTCGACCCGATGCTGGAGGCCCTGCCCACGATCGGCGTGCTCGCGGTGCTGGCCGTCGGCTCGGCCCGGCTGTCCGGCGGCTCGATCGACCCCGGCGACCTGGTCGAGGTCGCCTACCTCTTCACGCTGCTGGCCTTCCCGATCAGGGCGCTCGGCTGGGTGCTGGCCGAGCTGCCGCGCAGCGTCGTCGGCTGGGGGCGGGTGCAGGCCGTGCTGGACGCGACCGGCTCCATGGAGTACGGGCAGGCCGCCCCGGCCTCGTCGGCGCCCGCCCGGCTCGAGGTGCGCGACGTGTCCTACTCCTACGGCGAGGCCGAGGTGCTGCACGAGGTGACCTTCGACGTGCCCGCCGGGCGCACTGTCGCGCTCGTCGGGCCCACGGGCTCGGGCAAGTCCACCCTCGTGCAGCTGCTCGTCAGGCTCGTCGACCCCGGCAGGGGGCAGGTGCTGCTCGACGGCGTGGACGTGCGGGAGCTCGCCCACGGCCGCATCGCCGAGTCGGTCGCCCTGGTCCCGCAGCAGACGTTCCTCTTCGACGACACCGTCCGCGGCAACATCGCGCTCGGCCTCGACGCCGGAGACGAGGACGTGCGCGCCGCCCTGCGCCTGGCGCAGGCCGACGGGTTCGTCGGGCGGCTGGCCGACGGGCTCGACACGCGCGTCGGCGAGCGCGGCACCTCGCTGTCCGGCGGCCAGCGCCAGCGCATCGCCCTCGCCCGCGCGGTCGTGCGCCGGCCGCGCCTGCTCATCCTCGACGACGCGACCTCCAGCGTGGACCCGCAGGTCGAGGCCAAGATCCTGTACGGGCTGCGGGACGCCGCCGAGGCGTCGACCGTCGTGGTCGTCGCCTACCGGATGGCGACCATCGCCCTCGCCGACGAGGTCGTCTACCTCGACCACGGCCGGGTCGTCGACCGCGGCCCGCACGACGAACTGATCAGGCGCTGCGCCGGCTACCGCAACCTGGTGACCGCCTACGAGCGTGAGGAGGCCGAGCGCGCCGCCATCGACGTGCCGGCCGGAGAAGAAGAGGAGGTCAGCGCATGACGGCCGAGGTCATCCGGGGCAACTCCGAGCGGTCCGCGCTGGCCACCATCCGGCAGGGGCTCTCGCTCACGCCGGAGTTCCGCAAGGGGCTGGTGGTCACGCTGCTGCTGGCCGTCGTCGCGACCATCGGCAAGATCATCGTACCGATCGCCGTCCAGCAGACGATCGACACCGGCCTCAGGACCGGCACTCCCGACACCGCCTACATCACCAGGGCGATCCTGGTCTGCGCGGGCGCGGTGCTGCTCACGGCCGCCGCCGGGTATGTCATGAACGTCCGCCTCTACAAGGCGACGGAGTCGTCACTGGCCACCTTGCGCGTGCGCGGGTTCCGGCACGTGCACGACCTGTCCGTGCTCACCCAGAACACCGAGCGCCGCGGCGCCCTGGTCTCGCGCGTCACCAACGACATCGACCAGATCAGCACGTTCATGCAGTGGGGCGGGCTGATGATCATCGTGGCGTTCGGCCAGCTGTTCGTGGCCACCGTGCTGATGTTCGTCTACTCCTGGCAGCTCACGCTGCTCGTCTGGTTGTGCTTCATCCCCCTGATGATCGCGCTGCCGCGTTTCCAGAAGTTGTTGTCGCGGGCGTACACGACCGTGCGCGAGCGCACCGGCGACATGCTGGCCGCGATCAGCGAGTCCGTCGTCGGCGCCACCGTCATCAGGGCGTACGCCTCCGAGCGCCGTACGGCCGAGCGCATCGACCAGGCGGTCGACGCCAACAGGCTCGCTCAGACCAGGGCGCAGACCATCGTCGGCTTCGTGTTCCCGCTCACCGAGATCGTGGCCGCCGTCGCCATCGCCGGCATCGTGCTGATGGGGGTGCGGCTCGGGTTGTCGGGTGACATCTCGCAGGGCGAGCTGGTGGCGTTCCTGTTCCTGATCACCCTGTTCGTCTCGCCGCTCCAGACCGCCACCGAGGTGCTGAACGAGGCCCAGAACGCCGTCGCGGGCTGGCGGCGCGTGCTCGGCGTCATCGACACCCCGCCGGACGTGGCCGACCCCGGGGACAGGGGCGTGGAACTGCCCCGTGGCCCCATCTCGGTCGCCTTCGAGGACGTGCACTTCTCCTACCCGGGAGGCGTGCCCGTGCTGCGTGAGGTCACCCTGGAGATCCCGCCGCGCTCGCGCGTCGCCGTCGTGGGGGAGACCGGGTCGGGCAAGACCACGTTCGCCAAGCTCCTGACGCGTCTCATGGACCCGGGAGCGGGCCGCGTCACCGTGGACGGCCACGACCTGCGCCGCATCCGCTTCTCCTCACTGCGCGAACGCATCGTCATGGTCCCCCAGGACGGCTTCCTGTTCGACGGGACGCTGGAGGAGAACATCCGCTACGGCAAGCCGTCCGCCACGACCGGCGAGATCCGGCTCGCGATGACAGAGCTGGGCCTGACCGACTGGCTCGACGGGCTGCCCGCGGGCCTGGACACGGCCGTCGGCCAGCGCGGCGAGTCGCTGTCGGCGGGCGAGCGCCAGCTCGTCGCCCTGGCCCGCGCCTACCTCGCCGACCCCGACCTGCTGCTGCTGGACGAGGCCACCTCGGCGGTCGACCCGGCCACCGAGGTACGGCTGGCGCGGGCCCTGGAGGGCGTCACCCGCGGCCGCACCGCCATCTCGATCGCGCACCGCCTGTCCACGGCGGAGAACGCCGACGAGGTGCTGGTCTTCGACGGGGGCCGGTTGGTGCAGCGCGGTCACCACTCGGAGCTGGTGGGCCGGCCTGGCGTGTACGCCGACCTGCACAACTCGTGGATCTCAGCGGCCCACTCGTGACCGGGGCGGTGGCCACCGCCGCCTGATCACCGTCCCACGGGGGAGGCGAACGTCACGGTCGTGCCGCGCGGCCCCGACACGATCAGGACGTGCTCGCACACCATGCGCGTCAGCCACAGCCCCCGCCCGCCGAAGCCCATCCCCCTGGGCGGCCGCGTGTCGCCCAGCCATCCGGGCGGCAGCCCCGGGCCGTCGTCGGAGACCTCGCACCACAGGCGCCCGTCCCCCGGCCACACCCGTAACCGCCCGTGGCCTCCGCCGTGCAGCACCGCGTTGGTGGAGACCTCGTTGACCGCCAGCACGAAGTCCTCCAGGCACCCGCCCGCCAGCCCCTCGCCGGCGGCGTGCTCCGTCACGGTCCTGCGCAGCTCCGTGATGTGCCCCCGCGCGAAGCTGAGGCGGAGGATCCGGCTATCCATCGCGCACCCGCCGGACCGCGGCGAACCCGGCCGGATCGTGCCGAGCGTGCTCGGGCGCTGCTCGGGGAACGGAGCTGACGACGTACACCACGGCGGTCCTCCCACAGGACGCTCGGGAACCCGAAAGTACTCCGCTCAGCGCCATTACGTACCGCATTCTCGGTAAAACCCACCGTGACGCGGCGCGGACAGGTGTACCTTTTCGGCGGGGCCGCCCACGGGAGGGGTCATGAGGAGCATGGGCGCGGATGTGCTGGAGATGACGCGACGCCGACACGGAGACCTCGTGGTGGTGAGCCTGACGGGGGAGGTCGACGTCGACAACGTCTCCGAGGTCAGGAAATGCCTCGACGAGGCTGTGGCGGATCACGGTCCGCGGCTGGTCGTCGATATGACCGGGCTGAGTTTCATCGACACGACAGGGCTCGGCGTGCTGGTGCGCGTGCTCGCCGCCCTGCGCGACAGGGACGGCACGATGGCTCTGGTGGCGCCTCCGGGGCAGGTGCTCCGGCGGCTGCGCAGGACCAACCTGGCGCCGCTGTTCTCCATCTACGACACCCTCCCCCAAGCCCTGACCTGAGGCTCGCGCCGGTGGCGGGGGCGGCGGCGCCGGCTGGTTGAATGGGGTGCATGTCCCTTGACGCCACGATCGCCGCGCGGTTGAAGCGCAACCCCGACGGCCTGGTCCCCGCGATCGCCCAGCAGTACGACACCGGCGAGGTGCTCATGCTGGCCTGGATGAACGACGAGGCGCTGCATCGGACGCTCACCACCGGCAGGGCCACCTACTGGTCGCGCAGCCGCGCGCGGCTCTGGGTCAAGGGCGAGACCTCCGGCCACGTCCAGGTCGTCAAGTCCGTGGCGCTCGACTGCGACGGCGACACCATCCTGGTCAAGGTCGACCAGGTCGAGGGGGCGTGCCACACGGGCGATCGCACCTGCTTCGACGCCGGCCCGCTAGAGCTCGAGCCGAGCTAGGAGCGCGGATGGAGCCCGAGGCGCGGACGTCAAGGCGCGGGGAGCTGTGGGGCTGGGTGGTCATGACGGCCCTCGGCTGCCTGCTCGTGTTGTGGGCCGCCGGCCAGGCGTGGGTGACGGTCCTGGGCGACGGCGCCGCGACGGAGGCGCCGAGCGGCGGCGAGCTGAGCCCCGTGCTCAGCCCTGTGGCGTTGGCCGGGCTGGCCGGCGTGGTAGCGGTGCTGGCCACGAAGGGCGCAGGACGCCGGGCCGTCGGGGCGCTGCTCGCCCTGTGCGGGGCCGGCGCCGCGGTGGCGGCGTGGGCGGCGCTGTCGGGCGACACCGTGAGCGAACGCCTGCGCGAGCAGAACGTGTTGTCCGGCGCCGCCGGGCTGTCCTGGGAGGTCGCGCCGCTGTGGCCCGCCGTGACGGCCGCCGGAGCGATACTGGTGACGGCCGGGGGCGTGCTGGCGGTCCTGCGCGGCGGCCGGTGGGCGGGCATGTCGGCCCGCTACGACCGGGCGGCGGGTGAGCCCTCGGCCCGGGTGAGTGACGACAGGGCGCTCTGGGACGCGCTCGACCGCGGCGACGACCCCACCGACCACCCCACCGGCCACCGCTGAGCCGGGCGACGGTTACGAAACCCCCACTGTTGTGGACCTGCGGGCGCCGGGCAAACGTTTCCTCAATAAGCTGCCGTTGCAACTCGCTACGGACATCGAGGGAGCCGGCTCATGAGCTACGGGGATCAGGGCGGTAGCGGCGGATACGGCGCACAGCCTCCAGGGGGCGGCTACGGCCAGCAGCCCCCCGGCGGGGCCGGCTACGGTCAGCAGCCGCCGAGCGGCGGAGGCTACGGCCAGCAGCCGCCCTCCGGGAGCGGCGGCTACGGGCAGCAGCCGCCGAGCTACGGAGACCAGCCATACGCCTATGGTCAGCAGCCGCCGAGCTACGGCGGTGGTTACGGTCAGCAGCCCCCGAGCTACGGCGGCTACCCGCAGCAGGGCTACGGCTACCAGCAGCCCAGGTCCACCAACGGGATGGCGGTGGCCTCACTCGTCCTCGGCATCATCGGCCTGGTCTTCTGCGGCCTCACCAGCATCCCCGGCGTCATCCTCGGCCATGTCGCGCTCAACCGGATCAAGCGCACCGGCGAGGAGGGCTCGGGCATGGCCATCGGCGGCCTCATCACGTCCTACATCACGGTCGTGATCTGGCTCATGTGCTGGCTCATATTCGGCGGTATGCTCCTTTCCTTTATCGGGATCGCCAGTACCGCCGGCAGCACGGTGGACTACCAGTAGGCGGTACGCGGCTCGTGTAGCCGGACCGTGACGGCGTGCTTGCGGTCCGATTACGAATTGTCCGCGAAATCGACGTTGATCCACGTAGGAGATGGTTTCTCGCTAGGCTGCCGCGCGAACTGGATCCGAAGATGACGACATGAGGGGTCATTAGCATGAGTTACGGAAACCAGGGCGACGGCGGCTACGGCGCCCAGCCTCCCGGAGGCGGCTATGGCCAGCAGCCCCCGAGTGGTGGTGGCTACGGCCAGCAGCCCCCGAGTGGCGGTGGCTACGGCCAGCAGCCCCCGAGCGGGGGCGGCGGTTACGGCCAGCAGCCGCCCAGCGGCGGTGGTGGCTACGGCGGTGGTTATGGCCAGCAGCCGCCGAGCGGGGGCGGCGGTTACGGCCAGCAGCCGCCGAGCGGCGGTGGTTACGGCGGCTACGGTCAGCAGCCGCCCGGTGGTGGCGGCTACGGCGACGGCGGTTACGGCCAGCCTCCCGGCGGCGGCTACGGCGGCGGCAACCCGCCCGACAACCAGCTCGTCCCGGCCATCCTCACGACCCTGTTCTGCTGCCTGCCGCTCGGCATCGTGGCGCTCGTCAAGTCGTCGCAGGTCAACTCGAAGTGGCAGGTCGGCGACTATCAGGGCGCGATGCAGGCCGCAGACGAGGCCAAGACCTGGTGGAAGCGCAGCCTGATCTTCGGCGCCATCAGCATCGTCATCGGCATCATCGCGTACATCGTGATCTTCTTCGTTCTGGCCGCGAGCGTGTCCACGTACTCGTACTCGACGTACTGAGCCGGCGCGACGGCGGGCAGCGGACGCTGGAAGGCGGATACTGAAGGCATGGGCATCGCAACAACCGAGCGGCGTGGCACGGATCGCGTCAGGCGCCTGCTCGCGCCGCTCGGTGTTGCCGCGGGCGTGGGCGCCGCGTTCGCGGTCGTCGGCGTGGTCGACCCCAACGAGCCCGGCCACTATCCGACGTGCCCGTTCCTGTGGCTGACCGGCCTCTACTGCCCTGGCTGCGGCACGATGCGCACCATGCACGCCCTCGCGCATCTCGACCCGGTCGCCGCGCTGGGGCTCAATCCGCTCGCCGTGGCCATGATCCCGTTCCTGCTGTTCTGGTGGGGGCGATGGGTGCTGCGCGCCTGGCAGGGCCGGCCCAGGCGGACGACGCTGGCGCATCCGGCGTGGCTGTGGGCGTTCATCGCGATCGTCATGGTCTACTGGGTGGTCCGTAATCTGCCTGTCGGCGCGTTCCTCGCCCCCTAGGCAGGGCCGGTGGTGAGGTGACCCCGTGGGGGCCGATACCATCGCAGGACAAGGCGGAGAGCGTACGCGAGGCGAACTCCCCGCCACCCCCACTGTCGACCGGAGGGACTCCAAGCGCGTGAGTGAGCGGACGGAAGGGCCGAGTGTCCTCGACGGCATCCTCGACGGGGTGCGCGCCGACCTCGCCGCACGCCAGCAGACCGTGTCCATGGACGAGCTCAAGCAGCGAGCCGAGCGGGCCCAGCCGCCCAGGGACGCGATGGCCGCGCTCGGAGGCGACAGGATCTCGGTGATCGCCGAGGTCAAGCGATCCAGCCCGTCCAAGGGCGCGCTCGCCGCGATCGCCGACCCCGCCGCGCTGGCCTCCGACTACGAAGCGGGCGGCGCCCACGTCATCAGCGTGCTGACCGAGCGCCGCAAGTTCGGGGGCAGCCTGGAAGACCTGGCCGCGGTCCGTTCCCGGGTCGACATCCCGATCCTGCGCAAGGACTTCATCCTCACCTCCTACCAGCTCTGGGAGGCCAGGGCCCACGGCGCCGACCTGGCGCTGCTGATGGTCGTCTGCCTGGAGCAGGAGGCCCTGGTGTCACTGATCGAGCGGGCCGAGTCGATCGGGCTCACCCCGCTGGTCGAGGTGCACACCGAGGAGGAGCTCGAACGAGCGGTCGCCGCGGGGGCCCGGGTCATCGGGATCAACGCCCGCAATCTGAAGACACTCGAGGTCGATCGCGACGTCTTCGCGAAGCTGGCGCCGAAGACCCCCGATAATGTGATCAAAATCGCCGAGTCGGGTGTGCGCGGCCCGCACGACCTGCTGGCCTACGCCAGAGGCGGTGCCGACGCCGTCCTGGTGGGGGAGAGCCTGGTCACCGGCAAGGACCCGCGCAAGGCCGTGGAGGCGCTGGTGACGGCCGGCGCCCATCCGTCGACGCGCCCCGACCACTCAGCAGAGGGATAGCAGTGGCACACGAAGGCTCCATCCTGACCGCCGCCGACCTGGCGGGCAACGGCGCGCGCGGCGACGACCCCGACGTGCACGGAAAGTTCGGCATCTTCGGCGGCAGATACGTGCCGGAGGCCCTCATCCCGGCGCTCGACGAGGTGGCCGCGGTCTACGAGAAGGCCAAGAACGACGCGCAGTTCCTGAGCGAGTTCGACCACCTCCTGCGCACCTACGCGGGCCGTCCCACCACGCTGACCGACGTGTCGCGCTTCAGCGAGCAGGCCGGCGGCGCCAGGATCGTGCTCAAGCGGGAGGACCTCACCCACACCGGCGCCCACAAGATCAACAACGTGCTCGGCCAGGCGCTGCTGACCAAGCGCCTGGGCAAGAAGCGGGTGATCGCCGAGACCGGCGCCGGCCAGCACGGTGTGGCCACGGCGACCGCCGCGGCCCTGCTCGGCCTGGAGTGCGTCATCTACATGGGCGCGGTCGACTGCGAGCGCCAGGCACTCAACGTCGCCAGGATGAAGCTGCTCGGCGCGACCGTGGTGCCGGTCACCAACGGCTCGCAGACGCTGAAGGACGCCATCAACGAGGCGTTCCGCGACTGGGTGACCAATGTCGACACCACCCACTACCTCTTCGGCACCGTCGCGGGCCCGCACCCGTTCCCCGAGATCGTGCGCGACTTCGCCCGCATCATCGGCGTCGAGGCCCGCCGCCAGATGCTTGAGCTGACCGGCCGGCTGCCCGACGCGGTGTGCGCCGCGGTCGGCGGCGGCAGCAACGCGATCGGCGCCTTCCACGCGTTCATCGGCGACGAGGGCGTCCAACTGCACGGCTACGAAGCCGCCGGGCGCGGCCTGGAGAGCGGCGAGCACGCGCTCACCCTCACCTCGGGCTCGGTCGGCGTGCTGCACGGCTCGCGCACCTACGTCCTGCAGGACGACGAGGGCCAGACCATCGAGTCCCACTCGATCTCCGCCGGGCTCGACTACCCTGGCGTCGGCCCCGAGCACGCCTGGCTCAAGGACTCCGGCCGCGCCGTCTACCACGGCGTCACCGACGACGAGGCGATGGCCGCCTTCTCGCTGCTGGCCAGGACCGAGGGCATCATCCCCGCCATCGAGTCCTCCCACGCCCTGGCGGGCGCGCTGGTGCTCGGCCGCGAGCTCGGCCCCGAGGCGACCATCCTGGTCAACCTCTCCGGCCGCGGCGACAAGGACATGGGCACGGCGATGAAATACTTCAACCTCTGAACCTCGCGAGGCCTCGCGATTCCGAGGCTTCGGACGCCTCGCAGCTCGGGGCATCCGGAGGCCATCGAGACCGCTGAGGAGCCCGGGGCCACGCGGATCCGCCGACGGCCTGCGCCGGGCCGCTCACCGCGCGGTCTCCCGCGACACCCCGGGCCTTGAGCGGCGCGGAGGATTCTGGGCGGGCGCGTGGCAGGGCATCATGGTGAGACTCGACTTTCGAAACGGACAGACATGACGACTCTTCAGACGGTTTTCGCCAAGGCGAAGGCGGACAACCGGGCCGCGCTCGTCGGCTACCTGCCCGCGGGGTTCCCGTCCAAGGACGGCGCCGTCGCCGCCGCCACGACCCTGGTCGAGGCCGGCTGCGACGTCATCGAGATCGGCCTGCCCTACTCCGACCCGCTCATGGACGGCCCCACCATCCAGGACGCCGTGCACCGGTCGCTGGTCAACGGCACGCGCATCGCCGACGTGATGCGCACGGTCGAGGGGGTCGCCGCCACCGGGGCCGCCACGCTCGTCATGACGTACTGGAACCCCATCGACAAATACGGCGCAGAGCGCTTCGCTCGCGATCTGGCCAACGCGGGCGGCGCGGGCACGATCACGCCCGACCTGACGCCCGAGGAGTCGGAGCCGTGGCGGGCGGCCTCGGCGGGCGCCGGCATCGACACCGTGTTCCTGGTGGCGCCCAGCTCGACGGACCAGCGCATCAAGGCCGTGGTCGACTGCTGCACGGGCTTCGTCTACGCGGCCTCGCTGATGGGCGTCACGGGTGCCAGGGAGAGCGTCAACGCCGCCGCCGAGGGTCTGGTGCAGCGCACTCGCGCCCACACGGACCTGCCGGTGTGCGTGGGTCTCGGGGTCGGCACCGGAGGCCAGGCGGCCGAGGTGGCGGCCTACGCCGACGGCGTCATCGTGGGGTCGGCGTTCATCCGCCGCATGCTCGACGCACCCGACGAGGCCGCGGGCCGTGACTCGATCGCCGTCCTCGCGAAAGACATGGCCAAAGGCGTGCGCCGCTGACGACGGCCGAGCTTCACCCTGCGTGGCGAAGGTCGGCGTAGAGCCTGGAATGAGGGTTGTAGACGCCGCTGGGGACGAGATACAGGTTGAGCGCTACCTGCATCAGCACCAGCCACACGGCATACTGCACGGCGCTGAGGCCGGGGACGACGTCGATCGGCAGGGTATGGGCCATGACGACCCGAACGAGGGCGTCGATGATCAGTCCGACGCCGTAGATGACGGTCGCCACCCGCCAGATCCTGCGGAAGCGGGGCAGCCGATCCCACAACACGTCCCACGACTCGCGGGGCCCGAGCCGCCCTTCGATCATGAGCCTGGTGAACAAGAAGGCCAGCGGCCTGTCGCCGCGCACGCTGACCAGGAACCACAGGCCTCCGGCGGCCATGAACCAGCCGTCCTTGGCCAGCAGGAGCCTGGGGTCGTGGATCAGCGAGGCGACCGCGGCGCCGGTGAGCATCATGGTCGTCATGAACACGCCGATCCTGTCGGGCCTGCGGCGGCGTACGAGATCGGAGACGACGCTGAGGCCGGGGACGAACGAGCAGATCAGCAACGCGGCGTAGGCGCCGACGTCGGCGGCGCGCAGGAGGTAGTACAGGCCGATGGGCACGCCCACGTCCACCGCCAGGGTGAGCAGCCCTCTGTTCCTGGCGCTCATGGTCGCGTGGCCCTGGCGAAGATCCATGCCAGTTCGTCGCCATATTCCCCAAGGTCGGCGTCCGGTACGGCCTCCAGCAGGAAGGGCAGCCCGTCGAGCGCCCGCTGGATCGCCATCGCCATCACGCGGGTGTTGAACGGGCCGAACTCGCCGCTTTCCTGGCCCTTGACGAGGAGGTGTTCGACGTGACCCAGCACCGTCAGGTCCGTGGCCGCGTCCTGCGCCGCGGAGCCGCCCTCGGGCTTGAAGTTGAGGAAGATCTCCGTGGCGGCGCGCATCTCGGCGCGGTGGCCCGCGATGTGCTCCACCAGCGAGCGGATGTAGGTGTCGAGCGCGGCGCGCGGCGTGGTCGCGGCGCTCACCCTGGCGGTCATGAACGCCGCCAGGTCGGTGTAGATCGTGCTGATCGCCTTGCTGATCAGCTCGTCCTTGCTGTCGAAGTGGTAGGAGATCAGCCGCGTGCTGCTGAGCCCGGCCCGCTCGGCGATCTTGGAGTAGGACGCCTGGCGGTAGCCGATCTCGGCGATCGTCGCGATGGCCGCGTCGACGATCTGTGCCCGACGCGCGGTGCTCGTCACCGAGTCCTCTCGCTTTACCTGCATGAGTAATTTTTAACTCATACAAGTAAAAATTGCAACTCGGGGGAGCCGGAAGGGGAAGCGGCTTAGCGGACGCTTATCGTGAACGTGATCGGATGGGAAGCCGGTACTGTGCCCATCTCGGCACAGAGAAAGAGGAGATGACCCGTGGCCGCGTCACAATCGTCACATCGAGCTACGGCAGCGATACCCTGGGTGACGGTCGTCGCCCGGCTGGTCCTGGGCGGGGTGCTGATCGTGGCGGGCGCGCTCAAGATCGGCAATCCGACGGACTCCGTGGTGGCGGTCAAGGCTTACCAGTTGCTGCCCGAGTCGGTCGCCGTCCCGGTGGGCTACGCCCTGCCGATGCTGGAGATCGTGGTCGGCGTGCTGCTGGTCGTCGGTCTGCTGACCAGGGTGGCCGCGGTGGTCGCGGGGCTGCTCATGTTCGCGTTCGTCTTCGGCATCGCCTGGGCCTGGGCGAACGGCCTGCGGATCGACTGCGGCTGCTTCGGCGGCGGCGGCCAGCTGGGACAAGGGCAGGAGCCCACCTACCTGCTCGACATCCTGCGTGACTTCGGCCTCGTGCTACTCGGCGCCTGGATCACGCGGTTCCCGCCGGGCCGCCTGGCTCTCGACGGAGCACTCGGTCTGGGAGGCGATACTCGTGATGTGGAGGACGAAGGATGAGCAAGGGGCAGCGGACGAAGGCCATGTCGAAGTCAGCGCGTGACAAGATCAAGGAACAGCAGGCCGCCGCTCGCGCTCAGGAGCGGCGCAGGAAGATCGTGACCTACGTCGCCGCGGGGGCGGTCGCGGTGGCCGCGGTCGGAGCGGGCTGGTGGTACGCGGCCAGCAACTCGCGCTCGGAGGACGCCTCCGGCGCGCTCGCCCCCATCACGGTGCAGCCCGACGGCGCCGCCGTGATGGCCAAGCAGGGCGTCACAGGGCCCGTGGTCGACATCTATGAGGACTTCCAGTGCCCCGCCTGTAAGGAGCTCGAGCGGGTCAGCGGCCAGACCTTCAAAAACCTCGCCGCCGAGGGCCTGGCGAAGGTGGTCTACCACCCCATCACGATCTTCTCCCAGGAGCCGACGAAGTCCAACTCCGTACGCGCGGGCAGCGCCTCCCGGTGTGTGGCCGACGGCAAGCAGTGGATGGCCTTCCACGACCTGCTCTTCGAGAACCAGCCGCCGGAGACCGAGCCGGGCTTCCAGCCCGAGCAGCTCGTGCAGTGGGGCAAGGACGCCGGGATCACGTCGCCGGAGTTCGAGCAGTGCGTCACCTCGGGCAAGCACGCCCAGACGCAGCTGTCGTACAGCAAGAAGGTCAGTGACGAACAGAAGCTCGACCATACGCCGACCGTGAAACTGAACGGCATAGAAATAGACAACGGGGTACTCTTCAGCCCACAAGAGTTGCGCGAAGAGATTACGAAGGCGGCCAAGTAGCCGCACTTCCGCTACCCTCACCTGACATGCCCCTTGCCTCGATTCCCAGCCCTTCCCAAGGGGTCTGGTATCTCGGAATCATCCCGATCCGGGCTTATGCGCTCTGCATTGTGCTCGGCGTCATCGTCGCTGTCTGGCTGAGCGAGCGGCGCTGGCGCGCTCGTGGTGGCGAGAAGGGGACGATCATCGACCTCGCGGTCCCCGCGGTCATCTTCGGCCTGATCGGCGGACGCCTCTACCACGTCATCACCGACTGGCAGACCTATTTCGGCAGCCGCGCGATCAAGGAGCCCATCCAGGCGCTGTTCATCTGGGAGGGCGGTCTCGGCATCTGGGGCGCGGTCGCGCTCGGCGGCGTCGGCGTCTGGTGGTGGGTGCGCAAGCGCGGCATCTCCCTGGGCGCCGTCGCCGACACGGTCGCCCCCGGCATCGCCTTCGCCCAGGGCATCGGCCGCTGGGGCAACTGGTTCAACCAGGAGCTGTACGGCGGGCCGACCACGCTGCCGTGGGGGCTGGAGATCGATGTCGCCCACGGGGGAGAGCCCGGCGTTCTCTACCACCCGACGTTCCTGTACGAGTCGGTGTGGGACATCGCGCTGGGCTTCGCGCTGCTGTTCGCAGGGGCGCGGTTCAGGCTGCACCACGGGCGGCTGTTCGCCCTCTACGTCGCCGGCTACACGCTCGGCAGGTTCTGGATCGAGGGCCTGCGCATCGACCCGGTCGGCGGGGTCGATCACGCTGTGACCTTCCTGGGGCTGCGGATCAACCAGTGGACGTCGATCCTGCTGTTCGTGGGCGCGCTGGTCTACCTCTGGGTGAGGCGGAAGAAGGACGACGAAGAGTTCGTCGTGCCCTTGTCCGAGCTCCCGGACCCGGCGCACGTGTCCGGTCAGGCCGATCCCGGCTCGCCCGACGCGCCCGACGGCGACGCGCCCGACGGCGACGGGGCCGATCGCGGACGGCAGGACGACGACCCGGCGCCCGGCGAGCCGGAGGAGGTCCCTGACGGTGATGCCGTGACGAAGGGGAAGAAGTAGCGATGAGCGGTCGCGCGGAGGCTCACCACCAGCACCGCGACGTCACCGGAGGCTGGTTGCGGCCCTCGGTGTTCGGCGCGATGGACGGTCTGGTGTCGAACTTCGCGCTGATCGCGGGTGTCGCGGGTGGCACCGCCGACACCAAGGTCATCTCCCTTGCCGGCGTCGCCGGTCTGGCCGCGGGCGCGCTGTCCATGGCGGGCGGCGAATACGTCTCGGTGGCGAGCCAGCGTGAGCTGGCGCAGGCCGAGATCGCCGTCGAACGCCGCGAACTCGCCCGCCACCCCGACGACGAACAAGCCGAGCTGGCGCAGACGTTCGTCGACCGGGGCGTGTCCCCAGAACTCGCGGCCGAGGTGTCCCGGCAGATCTCACGCAACCCCGACCAGGCGCTGGAGGTGCACACCCGCAACGAGCTCGGCGTGGCCCCAGGCGAGCTGCCGTCGCCGTCCCTGGCCGCGGTGTCGTCGTTCCTGTCGTTCGGCGTGGGTGCGGTGCTGCCGTTGCTGCCGTACCTCCTCGGGGTTTCGAGCCTGACGGTGTCGGCCGTGCTCTCCTGCGTGGCGCTGTTCGGCGCGGGCGCGCTGGTCTCCACGGTGACCGCCCGCACCTGGTGGTATTCCGGCTTGCGGCAGCTCGTGGTGGGCGCGGTGGCCGCCGCGGTCACGTTCGCGCTGGGCAGCCTGATCGGAGCGGCGGCGCTGTGATGGCCAGGAGAAGAGCCACACCCGGCTCCGGCAACCCCTCGAAGCGCCCCAGGCCCGCAACCGACCCCCAGGGCGCCGGTGGGCGTAGTGGGGAGTGGCCTGCCGCGGACGGCCCTGGCGGCTGGCCTGCGTCGGGTGGCCCAGGTGGCAGGCGTGCGGCTGACGGCCGTAGTGGGGGCCGGTCGGCTGCCGATGGATCGGGCGATGGGTGGTCCGCGTCGGGCGGCGGGGGACATGCTGCGGG
>NZ_JAAAHR010000135.1:0-27472 GCF_009908215.1 Nonomuraea sp. K271
GACATGGCCGGGCTGGGAGTGGGCATCGGCTGGCGGAGCGAGCTCGACCTGACCATCGAGCGGATGGACGGCGTCGACTTCCTCGAAGTGGTCGCCGAGAACATCAGGCCGGCCCAGCTGCCCGAGTCGTTACGGGTGCTGCGCGAACGCGGCCTGCCGGTGATCCCGCACGGGGTGTCGCTCGGGGTAGGCGACGCGCAGCCGCCGTCGCCCGCCCGGCTCGCCCATCTGGCCGCCTGCGCGCAGGCTCTCGACGCGCCGCTGGTCAGCGAGCATCTGGCGTTCGTACGCGGGGGCGGCGTCGAGGCCGGGCACCTGCTGCCCGTGCCGCGCACCCGCGAGTCGCTGCGGG
Organism: Nonomuraea sp. K271; assembly: GCF_009908215.1. Lineage (NCBI taxonomy): Bacteria > Bacillati > Actinomycetota > Actinomycetes > Streptosporangiales > Streptosporangiaceae > Nonomuraea > Nonomuraea sp. K271. The sequence continues at coordinate 353 of NZ_JAAAHR010000135.1, forward strand.
TGGTCACCGAGAACGTGCGGCGGGCCCAGGACGCCCTGCCCGTGCCGCTGGCCCTGGAGAACGTCGCCGCCATCTTCGGCTGGCCGGACGACGAGCTGACCGAGGCTGAGTTCCTCGCGGAGCTGGTCGCGGCGACCGGCGTCGGGCTGCTCATCGACGTCGCCAACCTCTACAACAACCAGGTCAACCTGGGCCTGCCGGCCGTGGCGGCGCTCGACGCGCTCCCGCTGGAGCACCTCGCGTACGTCCACGTGGCCGGCGGCTACGAGCACGACGGGATCTGGCACGACACGCACACCCGGGTCGCGCCGCAGCCGGTGCTCGACCTGCTGACCGAGTTGTGCGCCCGTGCCACGCCGCCCGGCGTGCTGCTGGAGTGGGACGAGGACTTCCCGAGTGACGACGTCCTCGTGACCGAGCTGTCCAGGATCAGGGCGGCCATGTCCTTGGCTGGGGAGCCGCGGTGAGCGGCACGAACCTCCCTGGCGGCGAGGCAGCGGTGCCGGACGCGGAGGTGCGGCGGCGGCTGGCGGAGGCGCAGGGGAGGGTCGTGGCGGCGCTCGTCATGGGTGCGGAGCCGCCAGAGGGCTTCGACCCCGAGCGCATGCGGGTGCAGGCGGTGAGCCTGCTGGTCAAGCGGCGCGGCATCGTGGCGAGGCTCCGTCCCGACGCTGCCGCCGCCGCGGGCCCCGACCTGGCCTCCGAGTACGCCGCCTACGCCCGTTCCCGCACCACGCCGCCGCCCGGCTCCCGCGCGGACGCCGACGACTTCGCCGACTGGTTGCGCGCCCGTGGCCGCATGCCCGCCCCACGCGGGAAGGTCCGCTGGTGGTCGCGTCTCCTGTCCCGGGATCCGGGTCGGTCACGACCGGACGGATGGCCGGAGTGACCGGGGACATCGTCCGATAGGCCGAGCCGACGATAGGTTCCCCGACGACCAGAAATCCGGTCCAGGGGGGCGGGCACGGGCGAATCACGGTGATAATTGCCTGTTAGGTCATAGCACCGCTGGGAGGCACGTCCGTGGGCCTGCGCAATCTGGTCTACCGGCTCTATGAGCACCGGCTGGAGGCCAAGCTGTCCAAGGACAGCGTCCCCCGGCATGTCGGGGTCATCATCGACGGCAACCGCCGCTGGGCGCGGGCCATGGGCATGCGCGACGTGGCCAGCGGTCACCGCAGGGGGGCGGACAAGATCTCGGAGCTGCTCGGCTGGTGCCGGGAGCTCGGGGTCGAGGTCGTCACCGTCTGGATGTTGTCCAACGACAACCTCAACCGGCCGAGGGACGAGCTGGAGCCCCTGCTGCGCATCATTGAGGACGTGACGCGGGAACTTGTGAGCGAGGGGTGGCGGATCAGCCCGGTCGGAGCGCTCGACCTGCTGCCGGACCACACGGCGAATGTCCTCAAAGAGGCAAAAGAAGTCTCATCGCACCGTCCCGGCCTGATTGTGAACGTTGCAGTTGGGTATGGAGGAAGGCGTGAGATTGCCGATGCGGTGCGCTCACTCCTCCAGGAGCACGCGAGCAAGGGGGCGAGCATCGAGGACCTCGTCGAGGTGCTCGATGTGGAGCACATCGCGGAGCATCTTTACACTCGCGGCCAGCCCGACCCGGACCTCCTCATCCGGACCTCGGGCGAGCAGCGCTTGTCGGGCTTCATGCTCTGGCAGAGCGCCCATTCGGAGTTCTACTTCCACGAGGCCTACTGGCCGGACTTCCGCAGGGTCGACTTCCTTCGAGCGCTGCGCGATTACGCTGCGAGACACCGGCGTTACGGTTCCTGACGCGACATCTGGGTATTCAGGACGTAACGTTGGAAATGTCCGGCCACAGGACGGACATTTCGGAGAGGGCCCGCCTTTGCATCGTGAACTGCCGAGGGGGGCCGGACCCCGGCGCCGACGGCACGTAACGGTCGGGATGCGGGTCCGGTCCGATTCCCGCCTCGTCTGCAGGGTGCCCGCACCTATGGGCGCCCGGGGGAGAACGTGTGGCAGTGTCCTCGAGCAACCCTACGACCAAGCCGGCCAAGCGCACGTACGTGCTCGACACCTCGGTCCTGCTGGCCGATCCTGCGGCGATGACCCGCTTCGCCGAGCACGACGTCGTCCTTCCGATCGTGGTCATCACGGAGCTGGAAGGAAAGCGGCACCATCCCGAGCTCGGCTACTTCGCGAGGAAGGCCCTGCGCTACCTCGACGAGCTGCGCATCCAATACGGCAGGCTCGACGAGCCGATGCCGACCGGGGATGGCACGATCAGGGTTGAGCTCAATCACAGCGATCCGTCCATCCTGCCCGTGGGCTTCCGCCTGGGAGACAACGACACCCGCATCCTGACGGTGGCCCGCTCGCTGGCCGCCGAGGGCTGCGACGTCGTCCTGGTGTCCAAGGACCTGCCGCTGCGGGTCAAGGCCGCCTCGATCGGCCTGTCGGCCGAGGAATACCGCGCGGAGCTGGTCCACGAGTCCGGCTGGACGGGGATGGCCGAGCTCCAGGTGACGGCCGAAGACGTCGAGACGCTCTTCGACCAGGGCACCGCCGACTTCGAGGAGACCAGGGACCTGCCCACGCACACCGGCCTGCGGCTGCTGTCGGCCAAGGGCTCGGCGCTCGGCAGGGTGCTGCCGGACAAGTCGGTCAAGCTCGTCCGCGGCGACCGCGAGGTGTTCGGCCTGCACGGCCGCTCGGCCGAGCAGCGCATCGCGCTCGAACTCCTGATGGACCCGGAGATCGGCATCGTCTCGCTCGGCGGCCGGGCCGGCACCGGCAAGTCGGCGCTGGCGCTCTGCGCGGGCCTGGAGGCGGTCCTGGAGCGCCGCCAGCACCGCAAGGTCGTCGTTTTCCGCCCCCTCTACGCCGTCGGCGGCCAGGAGCTCGGTTACCTGCCCGGCACCGAGGGCGAGAAGATGGGCCCGTGGGCGCAGGCCGTCTACGACACGATGGGCGCGATCACATCGCCTGAGGTGATCGAGGAGGTGCTCGACCGGGGCATGCTGGAGGTGCTCCCGCTGACGCACATCCGCGGCCGCTCGCTGCACGACGCGTTCGTGATCGTGGACGAGGCCCAGTCGCTCGAACGCGGCGTGCTGCTCACGGTGCTGAGCCGCATCGGCGCCAACTCGCGGGTCGTGCTCACCCACGACATCGCCCAGCGCGACAACCTGCGGGTCGGCCGGCACGACGGCGTGGTGGCGGTGGTGGAGAAGCTCAAGGGCCACCCGCTGTTCGCCCACGTCACGCTGACGCGTTCCGAGCGTTCCCCGATCGCCGCCCTGGTCACGGAGATGCTGGAGGACATCACGCTGTGATCATTTGAGCTCGCCGCAGGTGTACCGCCCCTCCGTCCTGGAGGGGCGGTTCTCGTTCTCGCGTACGATCTTGACCTGCTCGAACGCCGCGTCCTGCTGGGCGGTGCAGACGATCTGGGCCTTGCCGAGATCGGTCAGCGTGCCCTCGCCCCTGATGTAGACGGTCAGCGTCGAGGTACGCGGCAACTGCACCTCGTCCCGCTGGATCGGGTTGAGCGAGTCCTTGATCCCGATGTACGTGAAGCCGCGCAGCGCCGTGTCACGCTCGCCGAGCGGCTTGGTCGACGCGTCGAAGAGCGCCCCCAGCAGGCTGCCGACGGTGTCGTTGTCGACGTCGGCGGGCTCCAGGACGAGCCGGCCGTCCTTGAGCAGATAGATCGTCTTGGACGGCGGGGGAATCCTGGTGGTGGGGGCGTTGCCGCGGTCCTGGACGTCGGTGGGCGAGATGCCGCAGGCCGTGGCGGCGACGAGCATGGCGACGGTGAGGAGACGGTGGGCCTTCATGCGTGGGGCAACCAGACGGTGAAGAGGGTGCCGGGATTCTGGGCGCGTACGGAGATCGTGCCGCCGTGCAGGTGCACGTTGGCCCTGGCGATGGCGAGGCCGAGCCCGCTGCCCTGACTGCGCGAGCGGCCTCCGCCGGCCTTGAAGAAACGGTCGAACACGTGCGGCAGCGCCTCCCGGGGGATGCCCTGGCCGTGGTCGCGCACCTTCACCTCCAGGCCGCTCGGTGTGGCTCTGGCGCTCACCAGCACCGGTGGCGCCCCGTGCTTGAGCGCGTTGCCGACGAGGTTGGCCACGATCACGTCGAACCGTGCCGGGTCCAGGTTGACGGCCAGCCCCTGGGGCGCCTTCACGGTCACCTGGTCGCTCCACCCGCGTACGTCCAGGCAGCCGTCGATGGCCTCGGCCACGTTGACCGGTTCGAGGTTGAGCGTGGCGGTGCCCGCGTCGAAGCGGCTGACCTCGATCAGGTGCTCGACCAGCTCGCGCAGGCGCTCGATCTCCCTGAGCACCAGACGCACGGCCTCGGCCGGCGCCTCGGGCAGCCGTCCTGCCTCCTCGGAGAGCATGTCGGCGACGGCCGTCATCGAGGTCAGCGGCGTGCGCAGCTCGTGGGAGACGTCCGCGACGAACCGGCGTGACATGGCCTCGAGCGAGCGCAGCTCCGACACGCTCAGCTCCAGCGCCGCGGCCGCGTCGTTGAATCTGCTGGTGAGCTCGGCCAGCTCGTCCTGCCCGTGCACGGGCAGCCGCGTGTCCAGCCGTCCTTCGCCGAGCGCCTGCGCGGCCGCGCTCAGCCGCCGTACCGGAAGCAGCACCTGCCGGGCCGACAGCAGCGCCACGACCAGCGCGATCAGCACGACGACCACGCCGATCTGGGTGAAGGTGATCCTGAGCCTGGCGAGCTGGCGTTCGTCGTCCTGCAGCGGGAAGAAGACGAACGCCCGCAGGCCCGTCGCCTCGATCCTGTTGCCGGCCTCCCGGTGGACCTCGGCGCCGACGATGAGCCAGAGCTCGCCGCGGATGATCTTTCGCTGGGTGACGACGCTCTGCTTGGCCCGGCCGTGGAGCTCGTTGGGCACGTCGCTCATGGACATCGGACCCTCGGAGGCGATCTGGGCGCCGTACTCGATGAGCACACTGCGGCCGGGGCCGTTGAGCGCGTGGGCGACGCGGCCGAGGTCCCTGGCCGTGGGGGCGGCCTCGCCCGGCCTGAGGCGGCCGATGGGGAAGGTGATGCTGCCGAGCTCCCTGGTGACCTGGTCGAGCGCGGTGGTCTCGGCCCGGGTGACGAGCGCGGTCTTGGCCAGCTCGAAGCCGATCGTGGCCACCAGCAGTGAGGCGGCCACGGCCACGAGCGTGAACGTGATGACCAGGCGGGCGCGCAGGCCGGTGGGCAGGGGGATCACGGAGGACTGAACCGGTAGCCGAATCCGCGCACGGTGTGGATGAACACGGGCTCGCCCGGCTTGGGCTCGATCTTCGCGCGTACCCGCTGCACGCAGGCGTCGACCAGCCGCGAGTCGGCGATGTGCGTGTGGTCCCACACCTCGCGCAGCAGATAGCGACGGTTGAGCACCTGCCCGGGGTGCCGTATGAGCTCCAGGAGCAGCCGCAGCTCGGTCGGCGTCAGGTGGATCTCCTTGCCGGCGAGCGTGACCTTGAGCGCGCCCCGGTCGATCACGAGGTCGCCGAAGGAGATGCGGTCGGAGGCGGCCGACTCCGCCCGGCGCAGGATGGCGCGGATGCGGGCGTCCAGGACCCTGGGCTCGACCGGCTTGACCACGTAGTCGTCGGCTCCCGCCTCCAGCCCGACGACCACGTCGAGGTCGTCGCCGCGGGCGGTGAGCAGGATGACGGGGAGCTGGTCGAGCTTGCGTACGCGGCGGCACACTTCGATGCCGTCGATCCCGGGGAGCATGACGTCGAGGATCGCGATCTCCGGGCGGCGGGACCTGATGTGGTCGAGCGCCTCCTCGCCCGTCGCGTAGGACGTGACGGAGTGCCCCTGCCGGGTCAGCGCCAGTTCGAGGGCCGTACGGACGGAGGGGTCGTCTTCAACAAGGAGGATGCCAGCCACGCGCACATTATTGTTGCATGTCTGAAATATCCGAGTTCCGTCACCAAACTGTGACATTCCGTCGTCCCGGTACCGGAACGCCGACGGCCGGTCCTGAGAGGCCTGGCTTCGCGAACGGACGCCACAGGGTTTCCCGCCTGTGTGACGAAACTCACAATGATCGGGAAACGCCACGCTAACCCGACAGTCAGCCAAACTTACGCCAAGCGATTCCCGCGTTTCGGTTGCGGACCACCCCCCAAGACAGGGCAAGCTCAGGGACCGTGAGCCCCGGTCCGCAGTTGAGTGAGCGTCGCCGACAGCGCCCTCCGAAGGAATCCCCTCCCTCGTCGGCGCGACGGCGTTCGCGTGTCACGCCCAAACGCGTCGTCATCACCGCCGTCGCCCTGGTGATCGTCTTCGGCGGCGGCGGCTTCGTCGCCTACCGCGCCGTCCAGAACGCCAACAGACCGCAGCAGGCCGCGCTCTCCGTCGACGACTTGGCCAAGCTGGCCGGCGGCGACCTGTCAGGGCCCGACCCCGAGACCGACGCCCTGAAGAACGCCGCCGAACAGGCCTACCGCGCCGACCAGCTCAAGAAGGGCCGCTCCGGCAAGGACAACGACAAGGATTTCGACTGGGTCGTCCCCGAGCGGGCCCCCGGCGGTGAAGGGTTCCCCGAGGCGAACTTCCCGCCCGGCAGCGACCCCTCCCCAGGCAGCAACAAGGCCACGGCCAAGTCCATGCTGGCGTCCAGGGGCTGGGGCGCCGACCAGTGGGGCTGCCTGGAACGGCTCTGGCAGAAGGAGAGCGGCTGGAACGAGCGGGCGATGAACCGCTACTCCGGCGCGTACGGCATCCCGCAGTCGCTGCCCGGCACCAAGATGGCCAGCGCGGGCGCCGACTGGCAGACCAACGCCGCCACCCAGATCAAGTGGGGCCTCGGCTACATCAAGGGCCGTTACGGCACGCCGTGCGGCGCGTGGGCCCATTCCCAGTCGGTGGGCTGGTACTAACAGGTCAACTTTCCCTCCTCAATCGGCAAGCCGCCGCGCCTGAACGGGTATATCGGCGCACGCTGGCCGCATGGGTGTGAAGGTCAGTGTGATCGTCGTTGTCTGCAATCCGGGTGACACCGCCGACGCGTGCATCCGCTCCGCGCTGGAGCAGACGATGCCGGCGGACGACTACGAAGTGATCTTCGTCGACGACGGGTCGACCGACGGCATCGGCGAGCGGCTGGACACCATCGCCTCGGCCCGCCCCAACGTGCGCGCACTGCACCTGCCGCACACGGGCACGCCGATGCGCGGCCGCAACGTCGGCCTGGCCGCCGCCGCCGGCGACTACGTCTACTTCCTCGACCAGGACGACCGCCTCGAACGTGACGCGATCGAGCGCATGCACGACCGCGCGATCGAGACCGACGCCGACGTGCTGATCGGCCGGCTCGTCCGCGACTACGGGCCGCCGACGACCGCGTTCGGGCGCAGCACGGCCCGCGCCGACGTCCTGCGCGACAAGCTGCTCACGCTGCTGGTGCCGCAGCAGCTCTACCGGCGCGCCTTCCTGGAGCAGCACGAGCTGGGTTTCCCCGTGCCCGGCGGGCTGATGGGGGAGCAGGCGTTCGTGATGCGGGCGTACCTGCACGCCAAGGTCATCGCCGTGCTGGCCGAGCACGTCTGCTGCCACCTCGGCCCGCGGCCCGTCGCGGAGGACGAGCCGCGCACGATCGTCAAGGAGCTGAACGCGCTGCTCGACGACATCGACGTCTACGTCGGCGAGGGCCGCCGGCGCGACCGCATGTACGCCCACTGGCTGCGCTCCGTCGTCCTGCGTCCGCTGCTGACCAGCAGGTTCGCCGACTCGTCCGTCGACCGCGGCATGCACTTCCGGATGGTCCAGGAGCTGGTCTTCCAGCGGTTCCCCGAGCGGCTCGACGCCCACCTGCCCGTGCAGATGCGTGTGGTGGCCGCGTACGTGCGCACGGGACGCCTGGACCAGATCGTGCTCCTCGCCAACTCCACCAGGCGGGCGGGCCTGCGCTCCGACCTGACCGAGGTGCGCTGGGACGCCCACGTCCTCGTGCTCGGGCTGACCGTGGAGGTCCACGGCAGCGACGGCACACCCGACAGGTACCGCACCGACGGCGACCGCCTGCACTGGATCCCGCCGCGCTCCATCGACACCAGGCGCCTGCCGGAGAGCGTCACCGACGTCACCGACGCGGTCGAGCGGGCACGCATCGAGGTCTACGTCCGCCACACCGAGACGGGGCTCGTGCACTTCCTGCCGCTGACCCAGCACGTGGAGCGCATCCAGGACGGCCGCCGCCGCTTCCGCGTGCAGATCAAGGGGGAGGTCAGGCTCGACGTCACCAGCGCCGCGCTGGGCGAGCCGCTCAGGCCGGGGCAGTGGGAGGTGCACGTACGCATGTTCGGCGGCGCCAACCAGGCCAGGAGCCGCGTCGGCTGCGCCAAGGGGCCGCTCAACTGCCTGGGCGTGCTGGCCCAGCGGCCCAGGATGCGGCTCGTGGTGCCCTGCTGGACCGACCAGGGCGAGTTGGGCCTGGTCGTCGAGCCGCGCTCGTTCTCCGAGTCGATCGCGCTCGTGTCGCCGGGCGTGACGGTCAAGCACCTCGACGGCCACCTGTACGTCGTGCTGCCGGTCCCGTACGTGCCGCCGAGCGGAGGGCCGCCGCTGGAGCTGGTGTTGCGCAGCAGCGGCCGGCGTGCCCGCGAGGTGAGCGCACCCGCGCTGGTCGAGGCCGGCGTGCCCGGCATGATCGCCGGGCAGCTCGTGGCCAAGGTGCCGGTCAAGCGTGTCATGCCGGAGGAGGACCACTTCGGCCCCGGCACCTGGCTGTCCTCGCTGCGCTCCTCGGACGGCGAGTACGGGCTCAGGTTCGCGCTCGAGATGCGCAGGGGCCGGGTCGAGGTGCGCCCGGCCGCCGCGGCCGACCCCGAACGCAGATCGCCCATGGGCCGCGACACCCTGCTGCACCGGATCGGCCGGCGGCTGCCCGGCGCGCGCCACCTGGTGCGCCTGGCGCGCGCGGGCGGGCACCGGTACCTCAAGGAGTGAGCCTGTCCTGCGGCCTGCGCTCGGCCAGGTCGCTGCCCCGGGTCTCGCGAGCCGCGTACACGGCGACGAGCGTGAGCACCGTCGCCAGGCCGAGGTAGACGGAGATCGGGACGCTGCTCCCGTACTCACGCAGCAGCGCGACCGCGATGATCGGGGCCAGGGCGCCGGCCACGATGGCCGACAACTGCGCCCCGATCGACACGCCGGTGTAGCGCGTCCTCGTGGCGAACAACTCCGAGAAGAAGGCCGCCTGCGGGCCGTACATCATGCCGTGGAAGAGCAGGCCGACGGTGACGGCGAGGGCGATCGCGAGGAAGTGGCCCGTGTCCACGAGCGGGAAGAACACGAAGATCCACACCCCGATCCCGGCCGCGCCCGCCAGGTAGGTGGGGCGGCGGCCGACGCGGTCGGACAGCGCGCCCCACAGCGGGATCGTGACGAAGTGGATCGCCGAGGCGATCAGCACCGCGGTCAGCACCGTGGCGTTGTCGATCCGCACCTGTTTGGCGTACGTGATGACGAAGACGGTCAGGAGGTAGAACGAGATGTTCTCCGCCAGCCGGGCGCCGATCGCGATGATCACGTCCTTCCCGTGATGACGGAGCACGCCCACGATCGGCGCCCGCTCCTCCGGATCGGCCTGCTGGAACACCGGCGACTCGCTGATCGACATCCGGATCCACAACCCGACCAGCACCAGGACACCCGACAGCAGGAACGGCACCCGCCAGCCCCACGACAGGAACGCCTCGTCCGACTGCCAGGCGGCCAGCGCCGCCAGCACCCCGGTGGCCAGCAGGTTGCCGCCAGGGGCGCCGGCCTGCGGCCAGGAGGCCCAGAAGCCGCGCCGTTCGCTGTCGCCGTGCTCGGAGACGATCAGCACCGCGCCGCCCCACTCACCGCCGAGAGCGAACCCCTGCACCAGCCGCAGCACCGTCAGCAGCAGCGCCGCGGCGGGCCCGAGCGTCTCGTACGTCGGCAGGCAGCCGATCAGGAAGGTCGCCGTGCCCATCATCAGCAGGCTGACGACCAGCAGGGTCTTGCGGCCGAGCCGGTCGCCGAAGTGGCCGAAGACGAGGCCGCCGAGCGGGCGGGCGACGAACCCGACGGCGTAGGTGAGGAACGCCAGCAGCGTGCCGGTCAGCGGATCGGAGTCGGGGAAGAAGAGCCGGTTGAACACGAGGGCGGCGGCCGAGCCGTAGAGGAAGAAGTCGTACCACTCGATGGTGGTGCCGACCAGACTCGCGGCGACGACCTTCTTGATGGATGTGGCCATGCCGGTCACGGTAGGGAGTGACCGGCGTCACTCATATGGCGTCGGCGTCCACAGTCTGCGGGGCCGATGTGTGGCCGAGCCGGTGCAGACGCAGCGCGAGCTGGATCTCGAGCGCGCGTTCCGGCGCCAGCCAGCCCTCGCCGAGCAGCCTGCCGACCCGGTCGAGCCGCTGTGTGACGGTGTTGACGTGGATGTGCATGGCCTCGGCCGTACGCGACGGCGACCCGCCCGAGCCGAAGTAGGCGGCCAGCGTGGCGGTGAGCGCGGTGCCCCTGCGGGCGTCGTACTCGATCACCGGGCCCAGCGTCGCGCGCACGAAACCGCGCACGTCGCGGCCGTCGCCGACGAGCAGGCCGACGAACCCCAGCTCGGCCGCGCTCGCGCCCTCGCCCGCCCGGCCGAGCGCGAGGAGCGCCTCCGCGCACCGCCGCGCCTCCAGGTAGGCCCTGGCGACGTGCTGCGGCCCGGCCGGCGGCCCTCCATCGCCGGACAGTCCGGACGCGCCCGCCGTGGCCGGGCCGTGCAGGGACGCGCTCAGCTCGGCGGCCACCCGCTGCGCGATGCCGCCCGCGTCGTCGCCCGGCAGCAGCAGCACGACCTCCTCGCCCCGCCCCGCGGCCAGCCCGTGCCACATCGTGGCCTGCGACGACGCCCAGAACGCCGCCCGCTCGCGCTGCCCCGCGTGCTTGACCACCACGACGACGTGCGGCGCGCCCAGATCGACGCCGAGCCGGCGCGCCCGGTCGGCCAGGCCGGGGGAGCCGGGCCGCGCGATCAGGTCGTCGAGCAGCTCGCCCCTGACCCGTCCCTCGGCCTCGGCCACGCTCCTGCGGAACAGCAGCAGCAGCGCGCACACCAGCGCCGCCCGCTCCAGGATGCGCTCGTCGGCGTCGTCGCTGCGCAGGACCAGCGTGCACAACTGCTCCCCGCCGACGTCCACCGACGCGATCAGCAGGTCGCCCCTCCGCACGGTACGGCCCAGCGCCCTGGAGGCCTGCGCCGCCTCGAACACCTCCTGGTCCAGCTTCCCGACGTCACCCGTGAGCGCCCTGCCCAGGTCGTCCAGCACCGCCAGCGACCCCCCGAGCACGTCGGTCACCACCGCCGCGACGTTCTCGATCCCACCGCCGCGCAACACGAGCGAGGTCATCCTGTCGTGCGCCAGCGCGGCCCGCTCCACGGCCTCACCGTGCGCCCTCGCCGTTCTGTGGGCGTGGGAGAGCTCCTCCAGGGCGTTCCTCGTCTCCTGCAGCAGCCTGGCGTTGTCGATCGCGACCGCCGCGTGCGCCGCCAGGCTGGCCAGCAGCGACACCTCCTCCTGGTGGAACGGCCGCGCGCTGCGGTTGGCCGCCATCAGCACGCCGATCACCCGCTGGCCCAGCCGCAGCGGCACGCCCAGGATCGCGACCAGGCCCTCCTCAGTGACGGCCTCGTCGATGTCGTCCTTGTGACGGAACCTCGCATCGGCGAAATAGTCGGCCGTCGCGTACGGCACCGCCGTCTGCGCCACCAGGCCGCCCAGCCCCGCCCCCATGGCCAGCCGCAACGCCCGGAACTTCGCCGAGATCGACCCGTCGGTGACCCGCATGTACGTGTCGCCCCGCTCGGGGTCGTGCAGCGTCATGTACGCGATGTCGGTGGCCAGCAGCTGCCTGGCCCGGTGCACGATGGCCTCCAGCACGGCGTCGAGGTCGCGCAGCGCCGCCAGGTCGCCGGCCGTGTCGTACAGCGCCGACAGCTCGGCCTCGCGCCTCGCCCGCCGCTTGAGCAGGTCGCGCACTTTGAGCGCCTCGACCTTGGCCTGTTCGAGCTCCTCGATCGCGGCCGGGTCGGCGCCGGCGGCCCTCGCCGCGATGATCGGCCCCTCGAACTCGACCGCCGACGCCTCCCTGGCCAGCAGTTCGAGGAACCTGGCGGCGGTCACCGCGCCGTCCAGCCGCCGTCCACGGGGAGCGACACTCCGGTGACGAACGCGCCGCCCGGCCCGCACAGGTAGGCGACCAGCTCGGCCACCTCCTCGGGCTCGATCAGCCGCTTGATCGCGGCCGGCTCCAGCATGATGTCCCTCACCACCTCGTCGGGCGCGATGCCGTGCACCCTCGCCTGGTCGGCGATCTGCGCCTCGACCAGCCCGGTGCGCACGTACGCGGGGCAGACGCACGTCGAGGTCACCCCGTGGGGCGCCCCTTCCAGCGCGACCACCTTGGAGAACCCCTCCAGCCCGTGCTTGGCCGCGGTGTACGCCGACTTGTACGGGGAAGCGCGCAGCCCGTGGACCGACGAGATGTTCACGAACCGGCCCCAGCCCTTGGCGTACATGCCGGGCAGCACCTTGCGCGCGATGAGGAACGGCGCCTCCACCATGACCCTGAGCATCGAGGAGAACACCTCGGGCGGGAACTCCTCGACCGGCGCCACGTGCTGGAAGCCCGCGTTGTTGACCACGATGTCGACGGGCTCGTCCGGCAGCGCGGCCACGAAACGGGGCTCGCTCAGATCGGCCACGACGGCCACGCCGCCGACCTCGTCCGCCACCTCTGCGGCCGGCTCGGCCCGCAGATCGACGACCAGCACCCTGGCTCCCGCCGCGGCCAGGCGCCGCGCGCAGGCCGCTCCGATGCCGCCGCCCGCGCCCGTCACCAGCGCGGTCCGCCCCGTCAGCTCCTTCGCCATGGCCCCTGACTCTAGGCGGTCGTGGCTCGCCGACGCATATGTGGGAGCGACATAGAACCGTTGCGTCTTATGTGGATGACGTGGTCTGCTACCTTGGGTCGCATGATCGCGTATTCGTTCCTGTGGTGGCCCGCCCCCTAGGCGGACCTTCCAGCGCATACGCACACGGCCGCCTCGACGAGGCGGCCGTCCCCATGTGGCACGCGCCCCCGTCGAGCACTGACGGAAAGGCACGCCCACCATGACCAGCACCATCACGACCAGCACCGGCTGGCCGCAGCTGCTCACCCTGCTCCTCGACGGTGTGTCGCTCACCACACGCCAGGCCGCCTGGGCCATGGGCGAGATCATGTCGGGCGCGGCCACGGACGCGCAGATCGCCGCGTTCGCCGTCGCGCTGCGGGCCAAGGGCGAGAGCGTGGCCGAGGTGTCGGGGCTGGCCGACGGCATGCTGGCCCATTCGGCCGCCATCAGGGTGTCCGGCGACCTCGTCGACCTCGTCGGCACCGGCGGCGACCGCGCCGGCACCGTGAACATTTCCACCATGGCCGCTGTCGTGGCCGCCGCCGCGGGCGCGAAGGTGGTCAAACACGGGGGCAGGGCGGCCTCGTCGATGTCCGGCGCCGCCGACGTGCTGGAAGAGCTCGGCGTCGTCGTCGACCTGCCGCCCGGAGCCGCGGTCGCCGTCGCGGAGGAGGTGGGGATCACGTTCTGCTTCGCGCCGGCGTTCAACCCGGCGCTGAAACGCACCTCAGGACCGCGCCGCGAGCTGGGCGTGCCGACGGTCTTCAACTTCCTGGCCCCGCTCACCAACCCCGCGCTGCCCGCCGCGCAGGCGGTCGGCGTCTTCCACCCGTCGATGGCGCCGGTCATCGCGGGCGTCCTGGCCGAACGCGGCGGCTCGTCCCTCGTCTTCCGCGGCGACGACGGGCTCGACGAGCTCACCACGTGCGGCCCCTCGACCGTCTGGGTGGTGCGGCGCGGCAGGGTGACGCCGACCGCCTTCGACCCCGTCGACCTGTCGATCCCCAGGGCTCGCCACGACGACCTGCGCGGCGGCGACGCCCGGTACAACGCGGCGGTGGCGCGGGCCGTGCTCGCGGGGAAGCCGGGCCATGTGCGGGAGGTCGTGCTGCTCAACGCGGCCGCCGCCGTGGTGGCCGCGGACGGGGTGCCGCCGGCCCACGAGCTCACCGCCGCGCTGGGCGCGGCGCGCAAACGGGCCGCCGACGCCGTCGACTCCGGCGCCGCGGCGGCCCTGCTCACCCGCTGGGCGAAGGCCACGCAGCAGGCGCGGCCGTCCTAGGGACGGGTCATCGACAGTACGTCGAGCGCGGCGTCCAACTGCTCCTCCGTCAGGGTGCCGTCGGCCACGTGGCCGCGCTCGATGACGACCTCGCGGATGGTCTTCCGCTCCTCCAGCGCCTGCTTCGCGATCTTGGCGGCCTCCTCGTAGCCGACGTACCGGTTCAGCGGGGTGACGATCGACGGGGACGACTCGGCGTACTCGCGCAGGCGCTCCACGTTCGCCGTGATGCCGGCCACGCAGCGGTCGGCGAGCAGCCGCGAGACGTTGCCCAGCAGCCTGACGGACTCCAGCACGTTGCGGGCGATGACCGGCAGCTGCACGTTCAGCTCGAAGTTCCCCGACGCGCCCGCGAACGTGATCGCCGCGTCGTTGCCGATGACCTGCGCCGCGACCATGTTCGTGGCCTCGGGGATCACCGGGTTGACCTTGCCTGGCATGATGGACGAGCCCGGCTGCAGATCGGGAAGGTTGACCTCGCCCAGCCCGGCGCGCGGGCCCGACCCCATCCAGCGGAGATCGTTGGCGATCTTGTTCAGCGAGACGGCCACCACCTTGAGCTGCCCCGACAGCTCGACGATCGAGTCCTGCGCGCTCTGGGCCTCGAAATGGTCGCGCGCCTCCGCGAACGGGATGCCGGTCGCCTCGCGCAGCTTCTCGATCGCCGCCTGGGCGAACCCCGACGGTGTGTTGATGCCCGTGCCCACGGCGGTGCCGCCCAGAGGCAGTTCGAGCACGTGCTCCAGCGCCGCGGTGACGCGTACGACGCCGTGCTCGATCTGCGTGGCGTACCCGCCGAACTCCTGGCCCAGCGTCACCGGAGTCGCGTCCATCAGATGCGTGCGTCCCGACTTCACCACGCCGCCGAACTCGATCGCCTTCTCTCGCAGCGCCTCCGCCAGGTGCCGCAGCGAGGGCAGCAGGTGGTAGGTCACCTCGGTCGCCGCAGCCACGTGGATCGAGGTGGGGAAGACGTCATTGGACGACTGGGAGGCGTTCACGTGGTCGTTCGGATGCACGGGCCGGCCCAGCCGCTCCTCGGCCAGCGTCGCGATCACCTCGTTGGCGTTCATGTTGGACGAGGTGCCCGAGCCGGTCTGGAAGACGTCGATGGGGAAGTGGGCGTCGTGCTCGTTCTCGGCCACGTCGGCGGCGGCCTGCGCGATCGCCTCGGCCATGTCCTTCTCGATCACGCCCAGCTCGCCGTTGACCTCCGCCGCCACGGCCTTGACCAGGGCCAGCGCGGCGATGTGCGACGGCTCGAGCGGCCGCCCGGAAACCGGGAAGTTCTCCACCGCCCGCTGGGTCTGCGCGCGCCACCGTGCTCCCGCCGGCACGCGTACCTCGCCCATCGAGTCATGTTCGATCCTGAACTCGCTCATGACTTCAGTCTGACCCACGATCCCGGGCTCGCCCGGAAGCGCCCCCGTTCAGCCGGAGATGAGGGCCACGATCAGGATGGCGATCACCACGGCCGCGGCGGCGGCGACCGCCATGAGCACCAGCATGCCGTTGCGGTTGCCATCCGGCCGCTGCTCCGGCTGGCCGGCGATGGCGAACAGGTCGGTGCCCAGCCCGTCACTCTGCGGCACCGGCTGCTGCTGCGGCGGCGAGCCGGGCTCCTGGTCGGTCGGCGGATAGACCTGCTGGCCCGGCGACCCGCTCTTCGGGATGCGCGTCGTCATGAACGCGCCCTCGTCGCCCTGCGCCTGCGGCGGTCTGCCCCCCTCGGGACTCGCGGGGAAGGGGCCTTTGGGGCGCGAGATGCTGATCGTCCGCTCCGGGTCGAACCCCGCCTCGGGGGAGGCGGTCCCGGACGCGCCCTGTCGTCCGGCGGTGCCCTGTGTGCCGAGCTGCTGCTCACCCTGGGGCGGGCGGCCGATGTTCTGCGGAACGGTGGGTGCGTTCGATCCCCGTACCGGGCCTCCGGCCGTACGCGGCCCAGCCCCCGGACCACCCGCGGCCTGCCCGCCGGGCCCCTGTGCGCCGGGCCCGTGGGGACCGGTTGCCTGACCACCGGCACCGCGCCCTTGCCCTCCAGGCCCGCCACCTCCCGGTCCCTGTCCGCCGGGTCCTTGTCCGCCGGGCCCCTGTCCGCTAGGTCCTCGTCCAGCGGGTCCCTGCGCCCCTGGCCCGTTGCCTGCAGGCCCTTGTGCGCCCGTTCCTTGTGCGCCGCGCCCGTGGGGGCCGGACCCCTGGCCGGCACCGTGCCCGCCGGGGCCTTGCGTTCCTTGTCCGCCGGGTCCCTGCCCACTGGCACCGTGACCGCCGGGCCCCTGTGCACCCGGTCCTTGCCTTCCGGACCCCTGCCCGCCGGATCCCTGCCCGCCGGATCCCTGCCCGCCGGATCCCTGCCCGCCGGGACCGTGACTGCTGGGCCCCTGTGCACCCGGTCCTCGCCCTCCGGGTCCTTGTCCGCCGGGTCCTTGTCCGCCCGGCCCACCGCCCGCTCCGGGGCGGCCGCCCACGGGATTGGTCGCGCCCTGCCCTGGCGTTCCGGTGCCGCCCGGCGCACGGCCGGGTCCCCCTTGCTGAGGGCCGGGGCCGGCGAAGGCGTTGTGAGGTGTGCCCTGGGCGGGGTCGGCGAAGGCGCCCTGGGGAGGCGGTCCGCCTTGCCCCGCGCCGGATCCGGTGAAGGCGTTGGGACCGGGAACGCCCGGGCCGGCGTGCCCCTGGCTGCCGAACGCCCCGGACGGCGCCGCAGCGCCCTGCCTCTGCACCCCGGGACTCTGCCCGGGGCCTCCAGGGCCCTGTCCTTGCCCTCCAGGGCCCTGTCCGGGGCCTCCAGGGCCGTGCGGCCCTCCCGGCCCGCCGGACGCGCGTCCGGGCGCCCCGCCGCCCTGTCCGGGCCGGCCGGAGCCGGGATTCTGGTCGGCCGGGCCGGATGCCTGGTCGGCGGGGGTTTTGTGGGCGGTGAACGGATCGGGCAAAGCGGCCTCCTGCGCCATAAGAGCCTCGGCCGTGAGCACCGGCATCTCGCTCGTGGGGGTGTCGGCGACCATGCGCAGCAGGGTCTCCGCCTTGGCAGCGCCGAGACGCTGCCGGTAGTCCTTGTTCAGCAGCCCGTTGAGCACGGGACGGAGCTGTCCCGCCTGCGTGGGCGGGTCGGCGCTCTCGGTGAGCAGCGCCGCGAGGGTCTCGGCGACGGTGGACCGTTCGTAGGCCGGCCGCCCCTCGACCGCGAAGTAGAGTGTGGCTCCGAGCGACCAGATGTCGGATTCGGGACCGGTGTAGTCGCCCCGGGCACGTTCCGGGGCGGTGTAGCCGGGGGAGCCGATCACCATGCCCGTTTTCGTGAGCCGGGAGTCGCCCTCGGCCTTGGCGATGCCGAAGTCGGTCAGCACCACGCGCCCGCTCTCGGTGATGAGCACGTTGGCGGGCTTGACGTCTCGGTGGGTGATGCCCTGGGCGTGCGCGGCACGCAGCGCGCCGAGCAGGTCGACGCCGATCTCCGCCACGAGCCGGGGCGGCAGCGGACCATCCTCGCCGATCACCTGCTCCAGCGAGCGGGCCTCGATGAGCTCCATGATGATCCACGGGCTGTCGTCGTGGATGATCACGTCGTGGATCGAGGCCACGGAGGGGTGGTTGATCCGGGAGGCGATGCGGCCCTCGCGGACCATGCGTTCGCGCAGCTCGGTCCGTTGTTCCTCGGTGAGAACCGGGTCCTGGCGGATCTCCTTGACCGCCACCTCGCGCCCCAGCGCGCGGTCGCGGGCGCGCCACACGGTGCCCATGGTGCCCCGGCCGAGCGGGGTGACGAGCTCGTAGCGCTCCGCGAGCAGGCGTGTCTGCTGTTCCGGCATGAGAAGAAGATATCGATTCTCGCTTGGGAAGTGCTTTACCCTCGCTTGCGAAGTTCTCTTGGCCAGAACCGCCGAGGAAGGCACAACTTTATCACCGCAGCTTTCAAACGGGCATAAGCCGACGGCGACGGGCGCGCTTCCACGCGCTTCCTGTGCACCCCCTCACCGGCTTTACGTTCCTGCCTCGGCGGGGGCACGGTGACGGTCTGGGTCTCGGCCCTGTGCAGCCCGCGATGCGCGGGCCTGCGTGTGAAAGACGGCGGCGTGAGGGTGGGCATCGGGCGCGCGGACTTCGCCTTGCGCGGGGTCAGCGGCTCCTCCGCCGAGCCTCCCGCGGCCACCCTGGCCAGCATCAGCGAGGCGCGTACGGAGTCGAGCCTGGTCTGCGGGTCGATCCGCAGCAGCGCGTCCAGCACGGGGGCCAGCGGGCCCGCCTTGCTCATCGGGATGGGCTCGCCGCTCGTGAGCGCCGCGAGAGCGGCGGCGGCCGTGCGGCGGCCGTGCAGGCCCCTGCCTTCGACGGCGGTGTAGAGGGTGGCCCCGAGGGACCACAGATCGCCCGCGGGGCTGGCTTTGGAGCCCAGCACCCGCTCCGGCGCGATGTAACCGGCGGACCCCAGCACGATGCCCGCCTGGGTGATGGAAACGTCACCTTCGAGTGCGGCCAGGCCGAAGTCGGTGAGCACCGCGCGGTCCTCGGTCACGAGCACGTTGCTCGGCTTGACGTCGCGGTGCAGGATGCCCTTGGCGTGCACCGCGCGCAGCGCGCCCAGGATCTGCCGGCCGATCTCGGCGGCCCTGCGCGGAGGGAGCGGCCCGTGGTCCTGGATGAGCTGCTCCAGAGATCTGGCCCGGAGCAGCTCCATCACGATCCATGGCCGGTCGTCCTCGGTGACCACGTCGAACACGGTGATGACGGAGGGGTGCGTGACCATGGCGGTCGCTCTGCCCTCGCGCTCGGTGCGGGCGCACAACTCGGCGCGCAACTCCTCGTCGAGCACGGAGGGCAGGCGTACTTCCTTGACCGCCACGTCGCGGTCGAGCAGCTCGTCATGTGCCCGCCAAACGGTGCCCATGCCGCCACGACCAACCGGCTCCAGGAGCCGGTAGCGCGCGGCGAGTAGGTAACCGGAAGGCGCACGCATGCCTGGCAGCTTACCTATTTGTGTAAACCGACCAGTAGAGGCGTGGCCGATAAAATGTTGCGAAGTTAAGTCAACTCGCCTGACTCGTCACGTCAGCAAACCTCGCGGCCACATCGTCCCAGTTGATGAGGCCCCACAGTTTCTCGACGTAGTCGGGTCGCACGTTCCGATACTGAAGATAGTACGCATGCTCCCAGGCGTCGAACACGAGCAGCGGTGTGGTGTTCATCCCCACGTTGCCGTGATGGTCGTAGACCTGCTCGACGACGAGCCTGCGGCTGGTCGGCTCCCAGGCCAGCACGCCCCAGCCGGACCCCTGCACCGTCGAGGTTGCGGCGGTGAGCTGCTTCTGGAACGCCTCGAACGTGCCGAAGTGCTGGTCGATGGCGTCCCTGAGAGCTCCGTCCGGGCGGTCGCCGCCGTCGGGTGACAAATTCTGCCAGAAGATCGAGTGCAGGACGTGCCCGGACAGGTTGAAGGCGAACGTCTTCTCCAGGCCCACGAGGTTGGAGAACTCGGCCTTGTCACGGGCCTCCGCGAGGCGTTCGAGGGTGTCGTTGGCGCCCTTGACGTACGCGGCGTGATGCTTGGCGTGGTGCAGCTCCAGGATCTCGCCGGTGATGGCGGGCTCGAGCGCGGCGTAGTCGTAGGGCATGTCGGGAAGGGTGTAGTCCCCCATGAGTGTCCTCCTTCTGGATCTCTGGGACGACACTATTGCAACTAATTCGCAGTTGCATCAGACTTGCGACCTAGGTCCTCGGCAGTGTGCGAGGTCAGGTTGGTCCAGCGGGCGCGGGCGGCGGTCAGCCGCCCGCGCCCGCGTCTCCGCCCGGCTTTCTGGAGCGCGTTCACGCAGCTCGCGGGGCATTTTGTGTCCGCCGGCACACTTTCACCGCCGTGCCGCGTCAATGATGAATGGAAGGCCGTTTCCGGCGCTCGACAGGCGCGCTTACCGGGGCTTAGGGGGCCTCGTCAGCGGGTTGTAAGGGTGCCGTAAGCGGTTGGGGGCATGGTAAAGCCATGAGGGAGGGACAAGTCCTGGGCCACCGGAAATGTCGGTGCCGAGCGCCAGACTGGGGGCACAGGCCGGAGTCCTCCACCGATGTCCGATCGC
Source organism: Nonomuraea sp. K271 (assembly GCF_009908215.1). NCBI lineage: Bacteria > Bacillati > Actinomycetota > Actinomycetes > Streptosporangiales > Streptosporangiaceae > Nonomuraea > Nonomuraea sp. K271. The sequence goes on from NZ_JAAAHR010000135.1 coordinate 20,631, forward strand.
AGAAGGACGTGATGAAGATGCGCCAGACCCAGGTTCGCCGCCGGCCGAAGAAGCCGGCCAGAGCCGGACTGGACCTTCGCACGCCGTCGGGGCGCCTGCTGCCCTACTGAACCACGACCAGGAGCGCTATCTGAGAGGTGCGCGATGTGCAGTCACCACCCCGTTTGCCCCAGTGCCGACTCGCCCGACCGTGAGGCGTCGCACGTGATCGCTTCCCACCCTGACCAGGGGTGGAGCCTGCTCTGCAACGGCGTCGTGCTGTTCGACGACACCGGCCTGCTGCTGCCCGACGGCACCGTCGTGGCGCCGCACCGGTCACCGGTGGCCGCGTGACCGCCCACCTCCGGCCGGAGCCGAGGCGCCGGGCGCCCGCCGGCGCCTGATCCCGGCTCCTCAACCCCCCGGCCGCCCGCCGCGGCGGCCACCGTGAGCATCCGCCCGTTGATGGCCCCCGCGCCGGCGTCACCCCCGCCGTCAGCGGCGGCCGATCGACAGGACCGGGCCTGTCGTGTCGGTGAAGAAGTCCTCGCCCTTGTCGTCCACGACGATGAACGCGGGGAAGTCCTCCACCTCGATCTTCCACACGGCTTCCATCCCGAGCTCGGGATATTCGAGCAATTCGACCTTCTTGATGCAGTCCTGGGCCAGCCTGGCCGCGGGGCCGCCGATGGAGCCGAGGTAGAAGCCGCCGTGCTGCTTGCACGCCTCGGTGACCTGCTTGGACCTGTTGCCCTTGGCCAGCATCACCATCGACCCGCCCGCCGCCTGGAAACGCCCGACGTACGAGTCCATGCGCCCGGCCGTCGTCGGTCCGAACGAACCGGAGGCGTAACCGTCGGGGGTCTTGGCGGGCCCGGCGTAGTAGACGGCGTGGTTCTTGAGGTAGTCGGGCATCTCGCCGCCGTTGTCGAGCAGTTCGGCGATCTTGGCGTGGGCGATGTCGCGGGCGACCACGAGCGGCCCGGTGAGGGAGAGTCGCGTCTTGACCGGATATTTCGTCAGCTGGGCGAGGACTTCGGGCATGGGGCGGTTGAGATCGACCTGCACCACGTCGTCCGAGAGGTGCTCGTCCGTGGTGTCCGGCAGGAACCGCGCCGGGTCGGTCTCCAACTGCTCCAGGTACACGCCCTCCGGCGTGATCTTGGCCAGCGCCTGCCGGTCGGCGGAGCAGGACACGGCGATGGCCACGGGGCAGGAGGCGCCGTGCCGGGGCAGGCGGATGACGCGTACGTCGTGGCAGAAGTATTTGCCGCCGAACTGCGCTCCGATGCCCAGCTTCTGGGTGAGCTCGAAGACCTTGGCCTCCATCTCGAGGTCCCGGAAACCGTGCCCGGACGGCGAACCCTCCGTGGGGATCGAGTCGAGGTAGCGGGCGCTGGCGTACTTGGCGGTCTTGAGCGCGTATTCGGCGGAGGTGCCGCCGACGACGATCGCCAGGTGGTACGGAGGGCAGGCCGCTGTGCCCAGCGAGCGGATCTTCTCCTCCAGGAAGGCCAGCATGCGCTTCTCGTTGAGCACGGCCTTGGTCTCCTGGTAGAGGAACGACTTGTTGGCCGAACCGCCGCCCTTGGCCATGAACAGTAGTTTGTACTCGTCGGGATGGCCGTGGGGGTCCTCGGCGTACAGCTCGATCTGGGCGGGCAGGTTGTCGCCGGTGTTCTTCTCCTCCCACATGGTCAAGGGGGCCATCTGGGAGTAACGCAGGTTGAGCCGGGTGTAGGCGTCGTAGACGCCGCGCGAGACGTGCTCGGCGTCGCGCCCGTCGGTCAGCACGTGGCGGCCGCGCTTGCCCATGACGATCGCGGTGCCGGTGTCCTGGCACATGGGGAGCACGCCGCCGGCCGAGATGGAGGCGTTCTTCAACAGGTCGAGGGCGACGAAGCGGTCGTTGCCGCTCGACTCGGGATCATCGACGATCTTGCGGAGCTGGGCGAGGTGCGAGGCCCGCAGGTAGTGGGAGATGTCGTGGATCGCCGTCTCGGTCAGCAGCCGCAGCGCCTCCGGCTCGACCTCGAGGAACGTACGCCCGGCCGCTTCGACCTTCCGCACCCCCTCCGTGGTGATCAGCCGATATTCGGTCTCATCGGCTCCCAGCGGCAGCAGGTCGGTGTAGTCGAACTCGCCCATGTCCATCCTTTCGGTCACCCAAGAGGTTAACGGGTGACCCGGGCCTCACGCCTCGGAGACGGCCGCCTGCGCTCTCGCACGGGACCGGCCCGCGGTGAGGCCGAGCGTGATGCCGGCGATCACCAGCCCGGCCCCGAGCAGGTCGTACGCCGTCGGCATGGCGATCCCGAGCACCGCCCCCGTGACGATCGCGCCGACCGGGATGAGACCGGCGAACAGCCCGGCCAGCCCGGGGCCGAGCCGGGGCAGGGCGGAGTACCAGAGGAAGAAGGCGCCGACGGTCACGACGATCGCCAGGTAGGCCAGCCCCAGTCCTTCCGCCACGGTCGGCGTACGCACCATGCCCGGCCCTTCGTAGGCCAGCCCGACCAACGCCAGCATGGGCACCGCGAGCGCCGTCGAGTAGGCCGACACCCTGATCGCGCCCAGCTTCGGCAGCAGGGGGATGGCCAGCAGGGAGAAGCAGATCTCGCCCACGAGCGCGCCGAGCGCCCAGAGCAGGCCGGGCAGGTTGCCGCTGCCGAGGCCGGTGGCCAGCGTCGCCCCTGCCACCACCACGCACGCGCCGATGAGCACGCGGGGCGCGGGCCGCCCGCCTGCCAGCGCGAGCCAGAGCGGCACGGTGCCGAGGATGGTGCCGACCAGCGCGGGCCCTGACGCGTTGGTGGACTCGATCACGCAGACGTTGAAGATGACCAGGCCGAGCAGGGTGAGCCCGGCCAGGCACAGGCCCTCGCGCGGCGTCAGCCGGACGAAGCGCAGGCCGAGCACCCGCGTGATGACGAGCAGGATGACGGCGGCCGCGAGGTAGCGCACGGCCTGCCCGCCGTAGATGGGGTAGTCGCCGATGAGCCCCGAGACGCCCGCCAGCGTCCCGAGCAGGAACATGGCGGAGGCCGCGCGGACGATTCCGTGTCTCATGGGCGGGATGCTAGGAGCAGAATGGTTCGGGGAAACAGTCCAATGTCCCGCCGGATGACAGGACCAATATGGCCGACCTCCACATCCAGCTCGATCGGGATCAAGGCGCGATCGCCGGTCAGATCGGCTCCGAGTTGCGCGACGCCATCCGGAGTGGCCGGCTCGCCGCCGGCACCCGCCTGCCCGCGACCCGCGACCTCGCCGCCGACCTCCAGGTCTCCAGGGGCGTGGTGGTGGAGGCGTACGAGCAGCTCGTCGCCGAGGGGTTCCTGGTCTCCAGGGTGGGCGTCGGCACCCAGGTCACCCCGGTGCCGGCCGCCGGAGCAGCACCCAGGCAGCGTGCGGCGCCGCCGGCCCGGCCCGCCTCGGACACCCCCGCGCCGTACTACGGTCATCGCCCCACCTCTCCCGACCTGAGCCACTTCCCCCGTGAACGCTGGCTCGCGGCCGTCAGGCACGTCCTGGCCACCGTACCCTCGGACGCCCTCGACTACGGGGACCCTGGCGGCGTGCCTGAGCTGCGGGAAGAGCTGGCAGGCTACCTCAGGAGGGTCAGGGCGGCGGACGCGCGCCCGGAGAACCTCATCATCGTGGGCGGCGTCGCGCAGGGGCTGAGCCTCGTGCTCCACGTGCTGTCCCGGCAGCGCCCGCTCCGGCTGGCCGTGGAGGACCCGACGAGCCACCGCCAGGCCCCCCTGCTCAGGAGGGCGGGCGCGCGGCTGGTACCGGTGCCCGTGGACGAGGAGGGCCTCGACGTGCGCAGGCTGAGCGGCGACGCGGTGCTGGTGACCCCGGCCCACCAGTTCCCGACCGGCGTGGTGCTCTCGCCGTCCCGCAGGGCCGCGCTGATGGAGTGGGCGCACGCGGGCGACCGGGTGATCCTGGAGGACGACTACGACGCGGAGTTCCGTTTCGACCGTGACCCCGTCGGCTGCCTTCAGGGCCTGGCGCCCGACCGGGTGGTCCTGTCGGGCAGCGTCAGCAAGGCGCTCGCGCCGGGCCTGCGCCTCGGCTGGGTGGCCGCGCCGCCCGACCTGGCCGAGGACGTGCGCAGGGCGCGGGGTGAGCTCGACCTGGGCTCGCCGGTGATCGAGCAGTACGCGTTGGCGCACTTCCTGCGCACCGGCGGCTACGACAAGCACCTGCGCCGCATGCGCAGGGAATATCGCCGCCGCAGGGACGCCCTCGTCAGGGCGCTGGCCGCCGAGCTTCCCGAGATCAGCGTCAAGGGCATCGACGCGGGTCTGCACGTCTACCTGGAGCTGCCGGGCGGCTGGGACGAGCCGCGGACGGCACGGGTTGCGCGGGAGCTGGGGCTGGCCGCGGAGCCGGTGGGGCCGATGCGCGAGACGCCGGGCGAGCCCGCGGTCGCGGTGGGGTTCGCACGGTTGCCGGTTCACAAGGCGGCCGAGGCAGTCCGAGGCTTAAAAGTAAGAATGTCAGGACATGCTATGGACTAAGGAATTCATATCCGCCAGAGGCGCAGGTCCTGGCGGGGACGGGAGACGTTCATGCGTGTGGGACTGCTGGGCCTGGGCCGGATCGGGGCCTTCCACGCCGCGACCATCGCCGCCCATCCGCTGGTGGACGAGCTGATCGTGGCCGACCCCGTGCGGACGTCCCCGTACGGCGGGCCTGGGGACCCGTTCGAGTCGGACGCCGTGGTCATCGCCACCCCCACCACCACCCACGCCGAACTCATCGTCAAAGCCTGCGCGCTCGGCATCCCCGTCCTCTGCGAGAAGCCGGTCGCGGGCACCGTGGACGAGACCGTCAAGGTGCTGGAGGCCCGCGCGGGCAACCGGGTGCACGTCGGGTTCCAGCGCCGCTTCGACCCCGGGTACGCCGCCGCGGCGCGGGCCGTACGGGACGGCGAGCTGGGCGAGCTGCACCGGGTCCACCTGATCACGGCCGATCCCGCCCCGCCGCCGGCCGCGTACATCCCGCAGTCGGGCGGCATCTTCCGCGACTGCCACGTCCACGACTTCGACGTCCTGCGCTGGGTGACCGGCCGCGAGGTCGTCTCCGTCCACGCGCTGGGCGCCAACCGCGGCGCCGCGTTCTTCGCCGAGGCGGGCGACGTGGACACCAGCGCCGCGCTGCTCACGCTCGACGACGGCACGCTGGCCACCCTGCAGGGCTCGCGCTACAACGGCGGCGGGTACGACGTGCGCATGGAACTGGCGGGCACCCGCCGCACCCAGGCGGTCGGGCTCGGCCCGCGCGCCCCGCTCCACACGACCGAGGGCCTGCCGGAACCGGACGATCCGTGGCCCGACTTCGTGACCCGGTTCTCGACCGCGTACCGCGACGAGATCGACTGTTTCCTCCGCGGCGGACAGGGACTCTGCTCGATCGAGGACGCGCTGGAGGCGCTATACGTGGCCGAGGCCGCCGACCTGTCGCTGCGCGAGAGCCGTACCGTCGAGGTGGCGGAGGTGCGGCGATGAGGCTCGCGGGAGCCCCCATCTCGTGGGGCGTGTGCGAGGTCCCCGGCTGGGGCCACCAGCTGCCACCGGAGCGCGTGTTGTCCGAGATGCGTGAGCTCGGGCTGACCGCGACCGAACTGGGCCCGCAGGGCTACCTGACGCCCGGCCTCATCGAGCGGTACGGCCTGGGCCTTGCGGGCGCCTTCGTGCCCGTCGTGCTCCACGACCCCGGCCACGACCCCTTGGGGGACCTGCCGGGCGACGGGCTGCTCGTGCTGGCCGCCACCACCGGCGACGACGGCTACGACGCCCGTCCCGAGCTCGACGCAGCAGGCTGGGCCACTCTGCTGGGCAACCTCGACAGGATCGCCGCCGAGCTCGGCCCCCGGGCGGTGCTGCACCCGCACGTGGGCACCATGGTCGAGACCCGGGCCGAGGTCGAGCGGGTGCTGGAGGGCAGCTCGATGCCGCTCTGCCTGGACACCGGCCACCTGCTGGTCGGCGGCACCGACCCGGTCGCGCTGGTCGAGCAGGCCGCGACGCGGATCGCCCACGTGCATCTCAAGGACGTCGAAGCCCACCTCGCCGCGCGGGTCACCGCCGGGACGCTGGCCTACACGCGGGCGGTGCGCGAGGGCCTCTACCGCCCGCTCGGCGAGGGCGACGTGGACATCGCCGCCATTGTCACCGGGCTGGCGAGGAGCGGCTACGACGGCTGGTACGTCATGGAGCAGGACGTCATCCTGTCCGGCCCGGGCGAGCGGCCGGTCGAGGACGTGCGGCGCAGCCTCGCCTACCTCGACGGGGTGCTGGGCGCGGACTGAGCGGCGCGGCTCCTGGGCTCGAAGCCGGGCGCGAGCACGACGATCGCGGCGGCCAGCACCAGCGGCGCGGCGAACGCCACCCGCATGTCGGCGGCGTCCGCGATGCCGCCGACCAGGGCTGCGCCCACGATGAAGCCGACGTAGTTGAAGAGGTTCACCCTGGCGATGGCGATCCCGGCGCCTGACGGGTCGAGCCGGCCGGCCGCCGAGAACGACTGCGGCGCCACCACCGACAGGCCCACCCCGGTCAGGCCAAACGCGACGATGCCGAGCGGCTGGCTGGGGGCCAGGACGACGCCGAGGAAGCCGGCCGTGGCGATCACGCCGCCGATCCTGACGACGGCGGCGGGGCCGTACCTGCGGACGGCGAGGTCGCCGCCGAGCCTGACGGCCAGCGTCGTCGCCTGGTAGGCCACGTAGGCCAGCGGGATCACGCGCGGGCCGGCCGCCAGCACGTCCTTCATGAACACGGTGTTGAAGTTGGACACGGCGGCGTCGCCGACGTACAGGAAGCCCATGGCCAGGCAGAGGGGGATGATCG
>NZ_JAAAHR010000136.1:0-27351 GCF_009908215.1 Nonomuraea sp. K271
GGCCGAACTCGTCGAGGACGAGGACGAGGACGTCGAGGTGCTCGACGCCACCCCGCAAGTGGTCAGCACGGCCGAGCGGGCCGCCCTGATGCGGGCCGCGCGCGAATACTGGGACCGGCAGATCTCCAAGGGCATCGTGCCGCGCACCGTCGACATCGCCCAGGAGATCGGCATCTCGCTGGCCACGGCGCGCGAGTATCGTGCCCTGTGGAAGCTGGAGCCGCAGGCACACGCCCTCATCGAGGCGCTGTACCACCAGCACGGCATCGTCGACACCGGCGCCTTCCCCGCCATCGGGGCCGACGGGAGGGTGCTGACCAAGTCCTGAGGCGTCGTCGGAGGAGCACCGTTGCGGGAGCGCACGCTGGAGCGCGTCAGGAAACTCCTGGCCAAGGCCGAACGCACCGACAACGAGCACGAGCGGGCGACGTTCATGGAGGCCGCGTCCGCGCTCATGGCCAGACACGGCATCGACGCGCTGCCTCCCGCGGGCACCCGCCAGACGCCCGGCGACCGCGTCGTCTGGCTGCCGAACCCGTGGGCGAGGGAGAAGGCCCGCCTCGTCAGCCTGGTCGCCCAGGCGGTCCGGTGCAGGCCGCTGCTCATCGGGCGCGGTGAGGGCGGGCAGCGGGTGCACGTGTTCGGGTTCGCCGCCGACCTCGAACGCGCCGACCTGCTGGCCACCTCGCTGCTGCTGCAGATGGCCTCGGGGCTGGCGCGCGTGCGGCCTCCCGAAGGGGTCACGGCCGTGCGGGCCTACCGGCGGTCGTGGTTGCTCGGGTTCACCGACGAGGTGTACCGCCTGCTCTGCGAGGCCGAGTCGCGCGCCGAGGCCGGGTCCTCCGGCACCGGGACGGCGGTCGTGCTGGCCGACCGGAGGGCCGAGGTGGAGCGGGCGGTGGCGGCCCGCTACCCGGACATCCGGATGAGCGTGCCGCGGACCAGCGGCACCGGCTACCGCGACGGGGTCGCCGCCGGCCGCCGCGCGGACATCGGCCGCGCCGGGATGAGCACCGCCACCGCCCCCGAGCTCACGCGCTGACATCACCGTGGTTCGGGCAAGCGCTTGGTAAGCCCTTTCCGTAGATCCGTTTGGGCCGGCCCACAGCGGGCATAAGCGCGCACACGGAACGTAGGATCTGCGGAAGCGAGCCAGGTCACCGTGAACGCATCCTCCCGTCTCATCGACGCCGGCCAGCTGCGCGATCTCGCCCGCGACGTCCTGACGGCCGCAGGTGTCCCCGCCGGCACGGCGGCGACCGTCTCCGCCTCCCTGGTCGAGGCCGACCTCGCCGGGCACGGCTCGCACGGCGTACGCCGGCTCATGCCGTACGTCGAGAAGATCGAGGCCGGCGTGATCGTGCCGGACGCCCGCCCGGACGTCGTCTCCCGACGCGGCGCGACCGCCGTCGTGTCGGGGCGGCGCGGCTTCGGGCAGGCCGCCGCCGGGCTGGCCACCGCCGAGGCCGCGCGGCTCGCCGCCGCGCACGCCGCCGGCGTGGTGGCCGTCAGGGAGTGCAACCACGTCGGCAGGCTCGGCGAGTACGCCGCGACGCTGGCCGCCCAGGGCCTCGTCGCGCAGGTCGTCGGCAACGCGGACCCGACCGTCGCCCCGTACGGCGGGCACCGCAGGATGCTGGGCACCAACCCCATGGCCTGGGCCGTGCCCCGGGCAGGGGGTGCGGCCGTGGTCATGGACTGGGCGACGGCCGCCATCGCCGAGGGCAAGCTGGGCCTGCTGCTGGCCGGCGGCTCCAGGGCGCCCGAGGGGGTGGTCGTCGATCCCGAGGGCCGCCCGTCCACCGATCCGGCCGACTTCTACCGCGGCGGGGCGCTGCTGCCGTTCGGCGGCCACAAGGGGTACGGCCTGAGTGTCCTCATCGAGCTGGTGGGCGGCCTGCTCACCGGCACCGGCACCGCCTGCTCCCCCGAGTACGACGGCACGTTCGGAACCGTGATCACCGCGGTAGACATATCCGCATTCGTCCCCCTGGACGACTATGTCGCCCAGGTCGAATCCTTCTGCGAAGCCCTGCGCGCCTCGGGTCCCGGCGTGATCGTTCCGGGGGAGCCGGAGGCCGAGGCGCGCGCCGCGCGGCTGAAGGAGGGGATTCCCGTGCCCGCACCCGTCTGGGACGAGCTGGGCGTCCTCGCCGCCCGGCTCGGCGTTCCGCGGCCGGAGGCTCCGCGGCCTGCGGCGGGCCGCTGACGCGGCCCGCCATGCCCTGACACCGCCCCTGGAGGTCAGATGTCCGCCACCACACCCGAACTGAAGCGCGTCGTCGCGGGCGCCCTCGTGGGCACCGCCCTGGAGTGGTACGACTTCTTCATCTACGGCACCGCCGCCGCGCTCGTCTTCAACCAGCTCTTCTTCACCGAGGCCGATCCGGCGGCGGGCACGATCGCCGCGTTCGCCACGTTCGGCGTGGGATTCGTGGTCCGGCCGTTCGGCGGCATCCTGTTCGGCCACCTCGGGGACAAGATCGGCCGCCGCTCGACCCTGATCATCACCACCCTGATCATGGGCGTGTCGACCGGGCTCATCGGTCTGCTGCCCACCTACCCGTCGATCGGCGTCTGGGCACCCATCCTGCTCACGCTGCTGCGCGTCTGCCAGGGGCTGGGCGCGGGCGCGGAGTTCGGCGGCGCGGCGACGCTGCTGGCCGAGCACGCCCCGCAGGGCAGGCGCGGCTACTACGCCTCCTTCGCGCAGACCGGCGTGCAGATCGGCCTGGTGCTCGGCACCTCGGCCTTCCTGCTCGTGCAGCTGCTCCCGCAGCAGGACATCGTCTCATGGGGCTGGCGGGTGCCGTTCCTCGTGAGCTTCGCGCTGATCGGGGTGGCGCTGTACGTGCGGCTGCGGGTGGCCGAGTCACCGGTGTTCCGCGAGATGGAACGGACCCGCGAGATCGTCAGGCTGCCGATCAGGGACGCGGTCGCCCGCTACCCGCGCAACTTCCTCGTCGGCGTCGGGGCCCACATCTGCGACACGGCCGTGGTCTACACGCTGGCCACGTTCAGCGTCGCGTACGCCACCAGCCGGCTCGGCCTGGACAGCCACACGGCGCTGCTGGGGGTGATCTTCTTCGGGTTGACCGTCATCGTGCTGCAGCCGGTCTACGGCCATCTCTCGGACAGGGTGGGGCGGCGCCCGCTCAACCTGTTCAGCGTGGTGTTCGTCGCGGTGTTCGCCTTCCCGTACTTCCTGATGGTCGACACCGGCCTGCCCTGGCTCGTGTGGCTGGCCATGATGGTCATGGGGGCGTTCGGGTTCGCGCCGCAGGTCGCGGTGCAGCCCGTGTTCTACGCCGAGCTGTTCGGGGCGCGGGTGCGCTACACCGGGTTCGCGGCCTCGCGGGAGCTGGGCGCCGCGGTCGCCGGCTTCTCGCCGCTGATCGGCGCCGCGCTCGCGGCGCAGCTGGGCGGGGCGCCGTGGCTGGTCGCGGCGTTCCTCATCGGGACCGCGGTGATCTCATTCGTGGCCTTCTACGCCTCGCGCGAGAGCAAGGACATGGACATCACCGCTTTCGACCCGATGCACCGGCGACTGGTCGAGGAGTGAAGGAGCGTCATGGACATCAACGGCAGCGTCGCCGTGATCACCGGCGGCGGCACCGGCATCGGGGCCGCCGTGGCGGAGAGCCTCGCCAGGAAGGGCGCGGCGGCCGTGATCGTCAACTATTCGCGTTCGGCGGCGGAGGCCGAGGCCACGGTCGCCCGTCTGGAGCGGCTGGGCTGCAAGGCCGAGGCGATGGCCGCCGACGTGTGCGACGACGCCGCCGTACGCCGCATGGCCGCGCGCGTACGCGCCGCCCACGGCCGGGTCGACGCGCTCGTGTGCAACGCCGGCACGACCAGGTGGGTGCCCTTTCCCGACCTGGAGGGGCTCACCGGCGAAGTGTGGCAGCAGGTCATGGGCGTCAATCTGATGGGCCCCTTCTACTGCGCCCGCGCCTTCGCCCCCGATCTGCGGGCCGCGCGCGGCGCGATCGTCAACGTCGCCTCCATCGCCGGCCTCCTCGCCACGGGCTCCTCCATCGCGTACGGGGTGAGCAAGGCCGCCCTGATCCAGCTCACCCGTGATCTGGCGGTGGCGCTCGGACCCGAGATCAGGGTGAACGCCGTCGCGCCCGGCATCGTGGCGACCCGATGGCACATCGACAGGCTGGGGGAGCAGGTGTTCTCCGAGATGGCGGCGCGCGAGGAGGCGAAGGCGCCGCTGAAACGCACGGCACGACCCGAGGACGTCGCCCAGATGATCGTCGCGTTGCTGGAGTCGGAGCTGGTCACCGGCGAGATCCTCGTCGGCGACGGCGGCCGGCACCTGACCTACTGACGTGGCGAGCCGCCAGGATCCCCCGGCACGGCGGCCGGGGGATCCTGGCGGCGCGCCCGCGGGATCAGCCGAGAGCCGACGTCACCAGGGAGCGCGCCTCCTCCTGGACCTTGGCCAGATGGTCGGGTCCGCGGAAGGACTCGGCGTAGATCTTGTAGACGTCCTCCGTGCCGGACGGCCGGGCCGCGAACCAGGCGCTCTCCGTCGCCACCTTCACCCCGCCGAGCGCCGCGCCGTTGCCGGGCGCCGACGTCTGCACCGACGTGACCTGCTCGCCCGCCAGCGACGTGGCCGTCACCTGCTCGGCGGAGAGTTTCCCGAGCACGGCCTTCTCCTCGCGCGTCGCGGGAGCGTCCACGCGGGCGTACGCGGGCTCGCCGAACCGCTCGACCAGCTCCCTGTAGTGGTCGCTCGGCGACCGGCCGGTGACGGCGAGGATCTCGGAGGCCAGCAGTGCCAGGATGACGCCGTCCTTGTCGGTGCACCAGACGGATCCGTCGCGCCGCAGGAACGACGCCCCCGCGCTCTCCTCGCCGCCGAATCCCAGCGACCCGTCGAGCAGCCCGGGCACGAACCACTTGAAGCCCACCGGGACCTCGTAGAGCCGCCGCCCCAGCGACTGCGCGACGCGGTCGATGACGCCGCTGCTGACCATGGTCTTGCCGATTCCGGCGTCGGCGGGCCAGCCGTCGCGGTGTGCGTAGAGGTAGGAGATGGCGACGGCGAGGTAGTGGTTGGGGTTCATGAGGCCGTCGGGTGTGACGATGCCGTGCCGGTCCGCGTCGGCGTCGTTGCCAGTGGAGATGTCGTACTTCTCCCGGTTGGCGATCAGCGACGCCATCGCGTGCGGCGACGAGCAGTCCATCCTGATCTTGCCGTCCCAGTCGAGCGTCATGAACCGCCACGTCGGATCGACCAGCGGGTTGATCACCGTCAGGTCGAGGCGGTGCCGCTCGGCGATCTCCCCCCAGTAGGCCACGCTCGCCCCGCCCAGGGGGTCGGCCCCGATGCGCACCCCGGCCGCCCTGATCGCGTCGAGGTCGAGCACGGACGGAAGGTCGTCGACGTACGTACCGAGGAAGTCGTAACACCGCGCCACGTCCAGCGCCCTGGAGTAGGGGATGCGCCGCACGCCCTCCATCCCCGAGGCGAGCAGCCGGTTGGCGCGGTCCTGGATCCACCTGGTGGCGTCGGTGTCGGCGGGACCGCCGTGCGGCGGGTTGTACTTGAACCCTCCGTCGCCCGGCGGGTTGTGCGACGGCGTGATCACCACGCCGTCGGCGAGCCCCGACGTGCGCCCCCGGTTGTGCCGCAGGATGGCGTGCGAGACCGCGGGGGTCGGCGTGTAGCCGTCGCGCGTGTCGATCAGCACCGCGACGTCGTTGGCCGCCAGCACCTCCAGCGCCGACACCCGCGCGGGCTCCGACAGCGCGTGCGTGTCGATGCCGAGGAACAACGGCCCGTCCGTGCCCTGCGCGCGCCGGTATTCGCAGATGGCCTGACTCGTCGCGACGATGTGGTCCTCGTTGAACGCCGTGTCGAACGCCGAGCCCCGGTGCCCCGAGGTGCCGAACGCCACCCGCTGCTCCACCTCGTCAGGGTCGGGGTGGAGGGCGTAGTAGGACGTCACCAGCCGGGCGACGTCGACGAGGTCGGCTGGCCGAGCGGGCTTTCCCGCGCGTTCGTGCGTCATGCTCGCCACTTTACAAACGTCGTCCGGCACGGCGGCTGCCCCGCGCCGGGGGTGTGGGGATACATTCGCTTCAGTCACCAGAACGGAGTTCTGTTCTTATGCGATACGGCTTCTTCCTGTCCGAGCGAAACGTGGACGACCCCATCGGCGACCTGCGCGACCAGATCGCCGGCGCGGCGCGGGACGGCTTCACCTCGGCCTGGCTGTCCAACATCTTCGGCCTCGACGCCCTCACAGCCCTCGCCGTCGCCGGCAGCCAGGTGCCCGGCATCGAACTCGGCACCGCCGTCGTGCCGACCTACCCGCGCCACCCGGCCGCGCTCGCCCAGCAGGCCATGACCGTCAACGCCGCGCTCGGCGGGCGCCTCGCCCTCGGCGTCGGGCTGTCGCACAAGGTCGTCATCGAGGACATGTACGGCTACAGCTTCGACCGGCCGGGCCGCCACATGAAGGAGTACCTCGACATCCTGATCCCGGCCAGCCGGGGCGAGCACGTCTCGTACGAGGGCGAGACGCTCAAGGCCGACATCCGGCTCAGCACCCCGGGCGCCGGGTTCCCCGTGCTGGTCGCCGCGCTCGGCCCCCGCATGCTCAGACTCGCCGGCACCGTGGCCGACGGCACCGCACTCTGGATGACCGGACCCAGGACCGTCGCCGAGCACATCGCGCCCACCATCAGGGCGGCCGCCGCCGAGGCGGGCCGCGAGCCGCCCAGGATCGTGTGCGCGCTGCCGATCTGCGTGACCGACGACCCCGCCGCCGCGGTGGCGCGCGCCAACGAGATCTTCGAGACGTACGGGCGGCTTCCGTCCTACCGTGCGATGCTCGACAGGGAGGGCGTGGCCGGTCCGGGCGAGGTGGCGATCGTCGGCGACGAGGACACCGTGCTGGCCAAGCTCGACGAGCTCAAGGAGGCCGGGGTAACCGATTTCGTGGGCTCCGCGTACTCCGGCCGGGAACGTACCCTGAACCTTCTGATCGGCGCGGCGAAAGGCTGATCAGGAGACATCTCAATAAACTCCGACAAGGTGAAGCGCTTGCTCCTGGGCATAGATGTGTCGAACTGGCAGGGCACCGTCGACTGGGCCGGCCACGCGGAGACCGGCGTGTCCTTCGCCTTCGCCAAGACCACCGAGGGTGGTGACTACGTCGACAAGTGGTTCGCGCGCAACTGGAACGGCATGCGGGAAAGCTGGATGGTCTGCGGCGCGTACCACTTCGCCCGGCCCAAGGGCGACCCCATCGAGCAGGCGCGGCACTTCCTGCGCACGATCGAGAAGGCGGGCGGGCTGCGCCGCGGCGATCTCGTCGCGCTCGACCTCGAGACCAACGACGGAGCGCGCCCCGAGCGCGTGGCCCGCTTCGCGCGCCGCTGGTGCCACCACGTCGAGCGGCACGGCGGCGTGCGGCCGTTCATCTACACCTTCCACGCCTTCGCCAACGGCGGGCACTGCGCGGGCCTGGCCGAATATCCGCTGTGGATCGCGAGCCCGGCCAAGCCACGCGGCCGACCCGACGTGCCGCGCCCCTGGAACGACTGGACCATCCACCAGTACTCCAACAGCCCGATCGACCGCAACGTCTTCCACGGCACCCGCAAGGACCTGACGAAACTGGGCTACCGCCCGAGCCGGCGGCGCTGATCCGCCGCCCTGAGATCGCGCGGGCGTGGGTGTGGGCGCGGGCCGTGGGCGCGGTGTCCGGGGACGCTTTTCACCCGCGATAGCATCGGTGTTCACCATCGAACCAGCCTCGGTGCCGGGCATCGAGCGCGATCCCTGAGGAGACACCGTGTCAGCCGAGCTACGCATCACCCTCGCCGGAGCCGAGCGTGTGGTCGCGGCCGGCACGACGGCCGGGCAGGCCCTCGAGGCCGACGGCCGCACGGTCGTCGCCGCCCGGGTCAACGGCCAGGCGCGCGACCTGGCCCATGCGCTGGAGCAGGGCGACGTGGTCGAGCCGATCGAGATCTCCAGCGAGGAGGGCCGGGCGATCGTCCGCCACTCCACCGCCCACGTCATGGCGCAGGCGGTGCAGGAGCTCTTCCCCGAGGCCAAGCTGGGCATCGGCCCGCCCGTCGACAACGGCTTCTACTACGACTTCGACGTCGAGCGGGCGTTCCAGCCCGACGATCTCAAGCGCATCGAGAAGCGGATGCGCGAGATCGTCAAGCAGGGTCAGCTGTTCTCCCGCCGGGCCGTCTCCGACGACGAGGCGCGCGAGGAGCTCGCCGGTGAGCCGTACAAACTGGAGCTGATCGGGCTCAAGGGGGGCGCCGAGGACGAAGAGTCGGTCGAGGTGGGCGCCGGGCAGCTCACCATCTACGACAACCTCGACCCCAAGACCGGCGAGCTGACGTGGAAAGACCTGTGCCGCGGCCCTCACGTGCCGTCCACCCGGTCCATCCCCGCCTTCAAGCTGATGCGCTCCGGCGGCGCCTACTGGCGGGGCAGCGAGAACAACCCGCAGCTCCAGCGCATCTACGGCACCGCGTGGGAGTCCCGCGACAAGCAGGACGCCTATCTCAAGCTGCTGGAGGAGGCCGAGAAGCGCGACCACCGCAGGCTCGGCGCCGAGCTCGACCTGTTCAGCTTCCCGCCCGAACTGGGCAGCGGCCTGCCGGTCTTCCATCCCAAGGGCGGGATCATCCGCAAGGAGATGGAAGACTACATGCGCCGGCGGCAGGGCGAGGCCGGCTACGAGTTCGTCAACACCCCGCACATCACCAAGTCGACGCTGTTCGAGACCTCCGGCCACCTGCCGTGGTATGCCGACGACATGTTCCCGCCCTTCGAGCTGGAGGGCATCGAATACCGCGTCAAGCCGATGAACTGCCCCATGCACAACCTGATCTTCCGGGCGCGCGGCCGCTCCTACCGCGAGCTGCCGCTGCGGTTGTGCGAGTTCGGCTCGGTCTACCGCTATGAGAAGTCGGGCGTGGTCCACGGCCTGACCCGGGTGCGCGGCATGACGCAGGACGACTCCCACATCTACTGCACCCGCGAGCAGATGGCCGGCGAGATCAAGAGCCTGCTCACCTTCGTGCTCAGCGTCCTGCGCGACTTCGGCCTGTCGGAGTTCTACCTGGAGCTGTCCACCCGCGACGACTCCGACAAGTTCATCGGCGACCCCGCCGACTGGGCCGAGGCGACCGAGGCGCTGCGCCAGACGGCCGAGGAGTCGGGCCTCGAACTGGTCGACGACCCGGGCGGCGCGGCCTTCTACGGCCCGAAGATCTCGGTGCAGGCCAAGGACGCGATCGGCCGCACCTGGCAGCTGTCCACCATCCAGCTCGACCTCAACCAGCCCCAGCGCTTCGAGCTCGAATACCAGGCCGCCGACGGCAGCCGCCAGACGCCCGTCATGATCCACCGGGCGCTGTTCGGCTCGATCGAACGTTTCCTCGGCGTCCTCACCGAGCACTACGCCGGCGCGTTCCCGCCCTGGCTGGCCCCGGTCCAGGCGGTCGGCATCCCGATCGCCGACGCCCACGTGCCCTACCTCCAGGACGTCGCCAAGCGGCTCAAGGAGCGCGGCATCAGGGTCGAGGTCGACGCGTCCGACGACCGCATGCAGAAGAAGATCCGCAACGCGCAGAAGGCCAAGATCCCCTACATGCTGCTGGCCGGCGACGAGGACATCGCGAGCGGCGCGGTGTCGTTCCGCTACCGCAGCGGCGAGCAGAAGAACGGCGTCCCGATCGACGAGGCGGTCGCCGAGATCGTCGGCGCGGTGGAGCGCCGGATCCAGGTCTGACCCCTACTGTGCCGCGTGGCGGCCGCCGCACCCGGGCGGCCGCCACGCGGCCATCTCCACCCGCATTCCGCCACCGGGACCGTGAGCTCGGCCCGGCCGCCCACCACGGCACCGGGGACCGCCACGGTCTGCCGATGAGCGGCCACGAAATCGTGCGGCCGCGAGGCTCACCGTGGCCACGACGCCGGCGCTGCGACCTCACCCCTGTCGTGGAGCGCCGGCACAGCCAGGCAGGGGTGAGGCGCGGCCGCCGGTGGGTCAGCGGGGGAAGAGGCGGAAGGCGACGGCGGGGCGGCCACCGAAGCGCTCGGCCGTCTCCCTGGCGAAGCCCTCGATCAGGTTGCGAGCGTAGGCCTCGGGGTCTTCGGTGGTGAGGGCCTCGATGTACGCACGGTGCTCCACGAGCGAGCGCACCCCGCGTTCCAGGCTGGTCGTGACGTCCACGGCGTGGGTGGGGGAGTCGGACCCGGCTATGGCGACCCAGCGGACGCCGTCCCAGGGCTCGGCCTCCGTGTCAGGAAAAATCCATCGATTTCCCGCGTCACCGGCCGCGTCGAGCACGGCCCGGCCCACCGCGCGATGGTCGGGCGTGTTCCAGTACGTGCCGTTCCAGGTGTCGTCAGGGTTCAGCGTGATCACGAGCTCCGGGCGGTGCCTGCGGATCGCGGCGGCGAGATCCCTCCTGAGCGCCGTGCCGTACTCGATCACCCCGTCGGCGTGGCCGAGGAACTCCACGCTCGTCACTCCGGCGACGGCCGCGCTGGCCCGCTGCTCACGCTCGCGTACGGCGGCGGACTTGACGGGTTCGAGCGTGTCGATGCCCGCCTCGCCTTTCGTGGCCAGCACGTACGAGACTTCGCGCCCCGCGTCGGTCCAGGCCGCCACGGCCGAGGCGCAGCCGTACTCCAGGTCGTCGGGGTGGGCCACGATGGCCAGGGCCCGCTGCCAGTCTTCGGGCATGGGTTCGAGCTGAGAGGTCATGGGTGACATCCTTACAGGCATGCCTCCGGTCCGCGCGGGCGCGGCGGGGCCCGTCCCGGACGAGCAGCGTGCGGGCCCGTGGTCCTATGCTGCTAGGTATGCACGATCAGGCAGGGGCAGGGTCGCCCGACAACTTCGAGCGGCTGTGGACCCCGCATCGTATGGCCTACATCAAGGGCGAGAACAAACCGACGAGCACCGGCCCCGGTGACGGGTGCCCGTTCGACGCGATCCCCAAGATGAGCGACGAGGAGGGCCTGATCGTCGCCAGGGGCGAGACCGTCTACGCGGTGCTCAACCTCTATCCGTACAATTCGGGGCATCTGATGGTGGTGCCCTACCGGCACGTCGCCGACTACGCGGAGTTGCAGCCCGCCGAGCTGGTGGAGCTGGGGCAGTTCACCCAGAAGTCGCTGGGGGTGCTCCGCAAGGCCAGCGGCGCCCAGGGCTTCAACGTCGGCATGAACCTCGGCGAGGTCGCCGGCGCCGGCATCGCCGCGCACCTGCACCAGCACGTGGTGCCCCGGTGGGGCGGCGACACCAACTTCATGCCGGTCGTCGGCCAGACCAAGGTGCTTCCCCAGCTGTTGCGCGACACCCGGCAGTTGCTCGCCGACGCCTGGACCTGAGCCGCCGCCGTGACTCCGGCGCCGGGGCTCACCGTCGCGCGCTCGCCAGCTCTCCGAGGGCGCCTCCGGCGGACGCGGGCGCGCGCAGCACGCCGATGCCGGTGGCCAGCAGCAGCGGCACGGCCAGCGCCAGCGCCATGGACAGCACGGCCGCGCCGGAGTCGTTGACGAGCATGCCGAGCACGCCGCTGACCAGCGTGCCGATCAGCCCGGCGCGCAGCGCGGGGGAGTGCTCGAACGCGGCCGGCACGACGCCGGCCGAGGCCTGCTCGGGCCGCAGGATCGCGTAGACGAGGAAGGCGACCGCGGCGATCACGATCGGCATGAGGTTGGGACTGAGCAGGGTGCCCAGCATGGCCTGCAGCTTGCGGAAGATGACGTCGAACGCCTCGCCGGTCAGCACCTGCCCGACGAAACGGCCCAGATGGGTCTGCTCGTCCGGCGGCCGAAGGTAGTTGAGCCAGGCGAACGTCATCACGATCACTCCGCCCGCCACGCAGAAGACGGCCAGCTTCACCAGCGAGACGCGCTTGCCCGTCAGGACGAGCGCGGTCACCGCGATGCCCGGCACGAACGCGATCACGCCGCCGAAGTCGCTGCCCATGCCCGAGCCACCGAGCACCATGGTGAACGTGCCGAGCACCACGATCGCGGCCACGCCCGCCCTGCCCGGCCAGCGGTGCGCGATGACCGCGGCGGTCAGCAGCGTGCCGGTCGCCAGCAGCGCGAACGGGATGTTGCCGAGCCCGTAGTAGCGGGCGCCGACGTCGGCGCTGTAGCCCATGACGCTGTTGACCTGCAGGGTCGTTCCGGTCAGCAGGTCGCCGACGAGGGTCAGGGCCGTCGCGCCGGCCACGACCGCGAGCGGGCCGAGCGGCGCGCGGCGCCACGGCCCCGCGAACGCCAGCGCGGTGAGCGCCGCCGTCCACCCCACCACCCCGGCCACCATCTGCGGCATACTCGACCACGGCAGCAGGTTGACCAGGAAGCTGGCGGCCGGCACGGCGGCCAGGGCGGTGCCGGCGACGCGGACGGGGAGCAGGCCCTTGCGGCGGCGCAGCAGCAGGAACGCGATTCCGTAGAACAGCACCTGCAACACCGCCATGACCGTGAAGTAGCCGCCCTTCACCGCGCGGATGGTCTGCGCCTCGGCGTCGGCGTCACGCAGCCGGTCGACCGTCGCACCCTGGTCGCCGACCTGGAGCGGCCCGCCCACGACCGCGGGAGGCACGGGCACGCCCAGCTTGGCCAGCACGGTGGCGGTCAGGTCGGGCGTGATGGACAGGTCCTCGCGGCGGGTGGAGGTCGCGCCGAGCAGGCGGCCCGCCGCGCCGGGCTCGCGCAGCGCCGTCACCCGCAGGTGCGGCACGGAGCCGTGGTCGGACAGCCCCGCGAGCACCACCGTGGTGTCCGCGGGCAGGACCGACAGAAGCGCGCCCGCCTTGGCGTCGGCCAGGCGCAGCGCGTCACGGCGCTCGGCGGCGCTGAGCCGGTCGGGCTCCCTGGGCAGTTGCCCGTCCGTGAGGTAGGGGAGGACGAGGTCGTCCACGTCCATGGCGACCATCCGGCACTTCTCCAGGTCGGCGGTCGTCACCTGGAGCGGTGAGGCGTGGTAGTGCCGCACCGCGCCCTGCCGGTCGGCCAGCCCGAGGGCGGCGCCGGGGCCGATGGCGATCGAGCACTGGCCCGCGGCCTTCAGCGACTCGCCGAGGACGCCGGCGTTGCGCTGGCCGGCCACGTCGATGAGGTAGCGGTAGTGCGGGATGACGGCGCCCGTGCCCTGCTGCTCGGGCGCGGGAGGCGAGCCGCAGCGGTAGCCCACGGCCGACCTGGTGCCCGCCGAGACGGTCAGCCACGCGTCGTAGGGGCAGGTCACCGTGCCGACCGTGCGGATCGACATGGAGCCGAGCGCGCTCGCCCTGGCCAGCTCCCACAGGTTGGGCGTGTCGGTCTGGGTGAGGTCGTTCCAGTGCAGACCGGAGACGCCGATGAGTGCCACCCGGCCGGCGCCCTCGTCGGCCCGAGCCGCCCCGGTGAGCAGCCCCAGACCGGCCAGCACCTGAACGGCCAGCACGGCCAGCATGACTAGCGCGCGCCTCACCGAGATCCTCCCGTCATCGATGTGTTCCGTGGCACGGCGGAAGCAGCTCGTCCCGGGGCCACCGGACCCGACTACCCTCTCACGCGGCGGGTGTGGTCGGTGCGTTCCTGGCCGCCCGCGCGGCCGATCCTGTCCTCCTTTCGCCTTCCGCGTACCGGGGCCTCGCACCACCGGGTGCGACGCTCACCGTCCCCTTCCCCCTCAGGGCGCGAACTCCCACGTTCAGCACGCATGAGGGCCCGCCGCGACGCCGCGCGGCGGGCCCTCATGCCTTGTGTACGGGAACCGGCCTCAGCCGGCCTTCACCTCGACGGCAGCGCTCTCGTTGTAGAGCCGGTCGAGGGAGGTGACCAGGTAGGTGCCGTCCTTGGCCGCGTACGACGGTTGCGAGACGACGGCGACGAGGCCGCGGGCGTCGCTGGTGTGGCAGTCCTTGCCCGACTTGGGCAGCCGGTAGACGGCGTAGGCGCGGGCGCCCTCGGAAGCTGTCCACGACAACGTGCCGCCGGAGGCCTTGGCGCCGGAGGGCGGGGCGGGAGCCTGGCCGCCGCGCTCCTTCATCAGGGGCGGCAGCGCCGGGCGGCCGTAGCGGGAGCCGGCCAGGCGGTCGACCGAGCCGAGGGGGTCGCTCAGGAGCTGCTTGGCGCTGAAGTAGACCGAGCCGTCGACCTGCTTGAGCTTGCGGTTGACGCCCACCTGCGCGGCCAGCTCTCCCGGCTTCTTCCACGCCTTGTCGTCGTCGGCGCCGACGCGGTAGAGGCCGTGACCGATGTAGAGCTGCACGTCGGTGCCCTTGACCTCGCGGGCCCACCAGCGCGCGAGCGTGGTGTAGTCGGCCAGCCGGTGCCCGCGCGGCCAGTAGAGCTGTGGCAGCACGTAGTCGACGGTGCCGGACTTGATCCAGGCCCGCGCGTCGGCGTAGATCGAGTCGTACGCCGACATCCCCGACGTCTTGGAGCCGCTCGGGTCGTTGGAGGTGTTGCGCCAGATGCCGAACGGGCTGATGCCGAACTTCACGTGGTTCTTCGTGTCGTGGACGGCCTTGTCGACCTCGGCGACCAGCGTGTTGACGTTGTCGCGCCGCCAGTCGGCGAGCTTCTTGCCCTTGCCGTGCTTCCTGAACGCCGCGCTGTCGTCGAACTTCGCGCCCGCCACCGGATAGGGGTAGAAGTAGTCGTCGAAGTGCACGCCGTCGAGGTCGTAGCGGCTGACGACGTCGGTGATGACCTTGGTCACGTGGCGGCGCACGGCGGGCAGACCGGGGTTGTAGTAGAGGCGGCCGCCGTATTTCACGGTCCAGCCCGGGTGCTTGCGCGCGGGATGGGCCGCGGGCAGCTTGGCGGTGCTGTCGCCGTAGGAGGCGCGGTAGGGGTTGAACCAGGCGTGGAACTCCATGCCGCGCTTGTGCGCCTCGTCGATGAGGAACGGCAGCGGGTCCCAGCCGGGGTCCTTGCCCGCCGTGCCGGTGAGATATTGCGACCACGGCTCGAGCGACGACTTGTAGAGCGCGTCGGAGGCGGGCCGGACCTGGACGAAGACGGCGTTGAGGTGACGCCGGGCGGCGTTGTCCAGGATCTTGACGTATTCCGCCCGCTGCCTGGCGGGGCTCAGCCCGGCCTTGGACGGCCAGTCGATGTTCTGGGTCGTGGCGATCCACACCCCGCGCAGCTCGCGCTTGGGATGGCGGGCGTCGGCCTTGCACGCCGCCGCGGGGGCGGCCATGGCCGTCTTCGTCCGGCTCGCTGCGGGGCTCTCTCCGGCTCCGGGGCCGAACACGTAGGCGGCGGCCGTGGTGGCGACGGCGAGCGTGGCAGCGGCTAGGAGTGGGCGTCCAGTTCGCATAGTGCCCACCAGTCTGGCAGTCGCCCCGGCATGCTCGGGACCAAAAAAAGAAATGTACTCGTGATGCTTCTGTGATTAATGGGTAGGGATGGGCCGGAAGGGGCAAAGCCCTTCCGGCCGGCCCTCGGACCCTCAATCGGTTGCCGCCACCTTGCTCGCGAGGTTGGACGGCAGCGGCTCATAGCGCAGGAACGTGCGCTGGAAGGTGCCGGTGCCGTGTGACATGGATCTCAGGTCGATGGCGTACCGCGTTATCTCCAGCTCGGGCACCTCCGCCTTCACCAGAGTGCGGCCGGTGCCCACGGGCTCGGTGCCGAGCACCCGCCCGCGCCGCGACGACAGGTCGGACATCACCGAGCCCACGTAGTCGTCGGCCACCAGCACCGAGATCTCGTCCACCGGCTCGAGCAGCAGTGTCGGCACCTTCGACGCGGCCTCCTTGAGCGCGAGCTGGCCCGCGATCTGGAAGGCCATGTCGGAGGAGTCGACGGAGTGGGCCTTGCCGTCGTACAGGGTGACCCGTACGTCGACCATCGGGTAGCCGGCGACGACGCCCCGCTCCATCTGGGCCCGCACGCCCTTCTCCACCGACGGGATGAACTGGCGCGGCACAACGCCGCCCACGACCTTGTCGACGAACTCGAAGCCGCCTCCCGACGGCAGCGGCTCGACCTCCAGGTGGCAGATGGCGTACTGGCCGTGGCCGCCGGTCTGCTTGACGTTGCGGCCCATTGCCTGGCACTTGCCGCCGAACGTCTCGCGCAGCGGCACCCGCAGGTCCACCCGCTCCACCTCGACGCCGTGCCGCTTGACCAGGCGGTCGAGCAGCACGTCGGTGTGTGCCTCGCCCATGCACCACAGGACGAGCTGCCTGGTCTCGGCGTTGTTCTCCAGACGCAATGTCGGGTCCTCGGCCACCAGTCTGCCGAGGGCCTGCGACAGTTTGTCCTCGTCGGCCTTGGACCTGGCCCTGATGGCGACGGGCAGCAGCGGGTCGGGCATCTGCCAGGCCGTCATCAGCAGCGGGCGGTCGACGTCCGAGAGCGTGTCGCCGGTCTCGGCGCGCGACAGCTTGGCCACGGCCACGATGTCGCCGGCCACGCCCTTCGCCGCGCTGCGCTGCTGCTTGCCCAGCGGGCAGGTCAGGGTGCCGATGCGTTCGTCGACGTCGTGGTCCTCGTGACCGCGCTCGGCCAGGCCGTGCCCGGACACGTGGACGGTCATGTCGGGGCGCAGCGTGCCGGAGAAGACGCGTACGAGGCTGATGCGGCCCACGTACGGGTCGCTGGTGGTCTTGACGACCTCGGCCACGAGCGGGCCGTCCGGGTCGCACGTGATGTCCTTGACCGGCCTGCCGGACAGATCGGTGATCTCCGGCATGGGATGTTCGAGAGGGGACGGGAAGCCCTGCGTGATGAGCTCGAGCACCTCTGTCGCGCCGACGCCGATCCCGCTGCAGAGCACCGGGTAGAAGCTGCCGCGCGCGACCGCCTTCTCCAGGTCCTCGATGAGGACCTTGGTCTCGATGGGCTCGCCTTCGAGATACCGTTCCATGAGCGATTCGTCTTCGCTCTCCTGGATGATCCCCTCGATGAGGACGCCGCGGTGGTCCTCGATCTGGGCCGCGTACTCGGCTCCAGGGTCCTTCTCCGTGCGCGTGCCGGTGGCGTAGTTGTAGAACTTCTGCGACAGCAGACCGATCAGGCCGTTGACGTGGCCGTTGGTGATCACCGGCAGATAGAGCGGCGCGACGCCGTCGCCGAACATGTCCTGGCAGGCGGTGAGCACTTCGTCGAAGTCGGCCCGCTGGTGGTCGATCTTGGTGATGACGACCGCGCGCGGCATGCCGACCTGGGAGCACTCCTCCCAGAGCATCTGGGTGAGGCCGTCGATCCCCTCGGCGGCCGACACCACGAACAGCGCGGCGTCGGCGGCGCGCAGCCCCGCGCGCAGGTCGCCCACGAAGTCGGCGTACCCGGGCGTGTCCAAAAGATTGATCTTGATCCCGTTGAACATGAGCGGTGCCGACGCGAGGTTGACCGAGCGCTGCTGCCGGACCTCGACCTCGTCGAAGTCGCTGACCGTGTTGCCGTCCTCCACCCTGCCAGGGCGCTGGACGGTGCCCGTGGCGGCCAGCAGCTGCTCGACGAGGGTCGTCTTACCCGCTCCGGAGTGGCCGACAAGCACGACATTGCGTATCGCATCCGCCCTGTCGGCCGCGGGTGCCCTGCCCGCGGCTCCTACGGCGCCGCCTGAGTGTCTTTCCGCCACATCGCCTCCCGCGTCGTCGGATGTTCCCAACGCCGCGCCCGCGCGGAAGGTGACAGAAACCGCATGGACGCGGTGTGTTCACCAAATACCCCTGTGGCGGATATCACAAGAGGGCCGGGGCAAAGAAAGTTGTCAGGTCCGTGATGGCCTACGATCGGACGGCGATGCTCAAACTCCTGCGCCCGGCCATGACCCGGATACTCACCCCGCTGGGCAGGGCTCTCGCCGGCCGCGGGATCGGCCCCGACGCCGTCACGGCGATCGGTACCCTCGGCACCGTCGTGTCCGCCCTGCTCCTGTTCCCTTTGGGGCACCTGACCGCGGGCGCCCTGGTCATCACCGTCTTCGTGCTGTTCGACCTCCTCGACGGCGTGGTGGCCAGGCTCGGGGGCAAGGGGGGCAGCACCTGGGGCGCGTTCCTCGACTCGACGCTCGACCGGGTGGCCGACGCCGCGATCTTCGCCGGCCTGATCTTGTATTTCGTCGCCGGAGGCGACACGCTGATGGCCGCGGTGACGTTGGTCTGCCTCGTCGCGGGCGCCATGGTGTCCTATGCCAAGGCCAGGGCGGAAGGGCTCGGGCTCACGGCCGACGTGGGGCTGGCCGAGCGTCCTGAGCGGCTGGTCGTGGCGCTGGTCGCGGCCTTCCTCGCGGGCCTCGGCGTGCCGTACGTCCTGGCCGCGGGCATGTGGCTGCTCGCCGTGGCCAGCCTGATCACCGTGGGGCAGCGAGTGGTGGCGGTCTACCATCAGGCGAGGGAGACATGAGCGAGAAGGCGTCCGTCAGCGATCGCGTCGTGGCCGCGGGCTTCGCGGCCGGCTGGAAGCTCGTTCCGCTGCTGCCCCATGGCCCTACGGCGGCGGTCTTCCGCTTCATGGCCGACCGGGTCTGGCGCAGGGCCGGCAAGTCCGTACGCCGGCTGGAGTCCAACCTGGCCAGGGTCACCGGCCTCGAGGTGGGCAGCCGCGAGCTGAACGAGCTCACCAGGGCCGGCATGCGCTCCTACTTCCGCTACTTCCACGAGATCTTCCGGCTGCCGTCCATGCGCACCGAGGAGGTCGTGCGCCGCACCCACGTCATCGGCGCCGAGCACGTGCACGACACCGTGGCGGCCGGCCGCGGCGTGGTGCTGGCCCTGCCTCACATGGGCAACTGGGACCAGGCGGGCGCGTGGCTGGTGGGCGTCGGGCATCCGTTCACCACCGTGGCCGAGCGGCTGAGACCGGAGTCGCTGTTCCGCCGCTACGTCGCCTTCCGCGAGGGGCTCGGCATGGAGGTGCTGCCGCTCACCGGAGGCGACGGGCACAACTTCGGCACCCTGGCCACGCGGCTGCGCAAGGGCGGCGTCGTGTGCCTGCCCGCCGAGCGCGACCTGACCAAGAGCGGCGTCGAGGTGCGCTTCTTCGGCTCGACCACCAAGGTGCCCGCGGGGCCGCCGCTGCTGGCCGTGCAGACCGGGGCCGCGCTGCTGCCCGCGACCGTCTACTTCGTGGGC
The DNA here is from genome assembly GCF_009908215.1 of Nonomuraea sp. K271. Lineage (NCBI taxonomy): Bacteria > Bacillati > Actinomycetota > Actinomycetes > Streptosporangiales > Streptosporangiaceae > Nonomuraea > Nonomuraea sp. K271. The sequence goes on from NZ_JAAAHR010000136.1 coordinate 19,105, forward strand.
GACGACTGGGGCATCCACATCCACGAGGAGATCCCGGTCCCGGAGGAGGGCACCCGGCAGGAGAAGGTCGCGGCGGTGGCGCAGCGTATGGCCGAGGTGTTCGAGAAGGGCATCGCCGAGCACCCGGAGGACTGGCACATGCTGCAGCGGCTCTGGCTGGAGGACCTGCGGCCATGAAGGTCGGCATCGTGTGCCCCTACTCGTGGGACATGCCGGGAGGGGTCAAACAGCACATCGACGACCTGGCGCAGGCGCTCATGGCGCAGGGCCACGAGGTGTCGGTGATCGCGCCGGCGGCCGACGACGACGAGCTGCCCCCCTACGTGACGGGCGCGGGACGCGCCATCCCCGTGCCGTACAACGGGTCGGTGGCCAGGATGTCGTTCGGCTTCCTGTCGGCCGCGCGGGTGCGGCGGTGGGTGCGTACGGGCGAGTTCGAGGTGCTGCACATCCACGAGCCGCTGATCCCGAGCCTGGGCATCCTGGCATGCTGGGCCGCCAAGGGGCCGATCGTGGCGACGTTCCACGCCTCCTGGGTGCGCTCACGGGCGATCGCGGTGGCCGAGCCGGTGCTGCAGAGCGCGCTGGAGAAGCTCAGCGGGCGCATCACGGTCTCCGACGCCGCCCGCAAGAGCCTGGTGGAGCAGTTCGGCGGCGACACCGTGCTGATCCCCAACGGCGTGACCGTCTCCCGCTACACCGACGCCGAGCCGCTCGACGGCTGGGTGCCCGACGGCGCCACGCTCGGCTTCCTCGGCCGGATGGACGAAGAGCGCAAGGGCCTGCCCATCCTGCTCGACGCGTTCACGATGCTGGCGGACGAGCGGCCGGACGTGAAGCTGCTCATCGCCGGCCCCGGCGACGAGAAGGACGTCTACGAGCGGGTGCCCAAGCGTCTCCACGACCGGGTGACCGTGCTGGGCATGGTCAGCGAGGCGGACAAGATCCGCGCCTACCACTCGGTCGACGTGTTCTGCGCCCCCAACACGCGCGGTGAGAGCTTCGGCATCGTGCTGGCCGAGGCCATGGCGTCCGGCGCCACGGTGCTGGCCAGCGACATCCCCGCCTTCCGCAGGGTGCTCGGCGACGGCCAGGCGGGCGCGCTGTTCTCCAACGGCGACTCCGCCGCGCTGGCGCGCGAGGCGAGCGCGCTGCTCGACGCCCCGGAACGCCGGGCCAAGCTGGCGGCGGAGGCGCTGGTCGCGGTCAGGAAGTACGACTGGTCCACGGTCGCGCGCGACGTCGTGCGCGTCTACGAGACGGTCACCATGAGCGGCGCGGGACGCGTGGAGGAAGACCTGTGACATCCACCATGGTCGTGCTGAGCGCAGGCATCGTCGTGGTGCTCCTGGCCGTCTACGTCTCCTGGCGGGCCGGCCGGCTCGACCGCCTGCACATCCGGCTGGAGCTGGCCCAGGAGGCGCTGGACGCCGCGCTGATGCGGCGCAGGGCCGTGGTCCTGGAGCTGGCCGGATCGCGCCTGCTCGACCCGGCCACGTCCCTCGTGCTGGCCGCCGCCGCTCACGAGGCGAGGACGGCGGGCCCCGACGAGCGCGAGCACGCCGAGAGCGACCTGTCGCGGGCCCTGCGGGCAGCCGTGGACCAGGAGCGCTTCAGGGAGAAGCTCTCGGAGGCGCCAGGGGGGCATGACCTGCTGGAAGAGCTCGACGCCGCCGTGGCCAAGGTGGTCTACTCCCGCCGCTTCTACAACAACGCGGTCGCGGTCACGCGTACGGCGCAGCGCCGCTGGCTCGCCAGGACCCTCCGCCTGGCCGGCCACACCGAATACCCCCGATTCTTCGAGATTGATGACAATCCGCCCGCGACTATGGCAACTGAATGACCTGATTTGGGGAAACCAGTAAGCTTCATCCCGTTTCTGGGCTGAAGGCGAGGAGTGTTACTGGTGCGGCTATCCCGGACGATCACGATCTGGCTGGCCGGAGCTGCTGTGCTCCTGCCTGTCTCCGCCTGTTCCTCCGAGGAGCCGGCGCCGGGCAAGGTGCCGCAGGCGGCCGCCTCCGTCGCGCCGAGCGAGGAGCCCGCCGAGGTCAATGCCCATCCCTTCACCGGCAAGCCGTACGACGTCCTCAAGCCCGTGCTGGCGGTGAAGATCGAGAACACCGCGGCGGGCAAGCCGCAGCAGGGCCTGAAGAGCGCCGACATCGTCTACGTCGAGCAGGTCGAGGCCGGGCTGACCCGGATCATGGCGATCTTCTCCTCCAGGCTGCCGTCCAAGGTGGGGCCGGTGCGCAGCGCCCGCATCTCCGACCTGCACATCGCGCCGCAGTTCGGCAAGCCCGCCTTCTCCTACTCGGGTGCGCAGTCCAAGATGTTGCCGTTCATCGCCGAGGCGTCGTTGTTCGACGTCGGCGACTCGCGCAACCCCGGCGCGTACTTCCGCGAGCCGGGCCGCTTCGCCCCTTACAACCTGTTCGCCAACACCAAGCGGCTGCTGGCCAAGGCTCCCAAAGCGAGCAAGGCCAAGGACGTCGGCTTCACCTTCGGCGACGCGCCGGCGGAAGGCGGGGTCCCGCGCAAGTCGTACACGGTCAAGTGGCCCGCGGCCCGCTTCACCTTCGCCTGGTCGGAGGCGAGGAAGAAGTGGATGATCTGGCAGGACGGCAAGAAGGACATGGCCGCGGAGGGCGGGCAGCTCGGCGCGCCGACGATCGTCATCCAGTACACCAAGACCGAACGCTCGCAGTTCCACGACAGCAACGACAGCTACACGCCGCTCGTGCACACCACGGGCAAGGGCAAGGCGATCGTGCTGCGCGAAGGCAAGGCGTACAAGGCGAACTGGGAGCGGGAATCGGAGAAGGGCGGCACGACGTTCACCACGGAGAGCGGCGAGCCGATGAACTTCGCGCCCGGCCAGGTCTGGATCGCCCTCGCCAGCCGCAAGCCCGTCATCCCATAGTCCTGCTTGTATAAGTAAGGCGGTAAATCCTGACATCTTGGCATGTCGGGGGAGGGGTCCGTCAGGACCTACGATGGGCTTGAGAACACACCGATTCGCCGTGAGAGCCCGTGAGGAAGACCGTGTCCAGCAGCACGCCAGAAAGCAGCCCCGTCACCGGAACGGCCCGCGTCAAGCGAGGCATGGCCGAGATGCTCAAGGGCGGTGTCATCATGGACGTCGTCACGCCCGAGCAGGCCAAGATCGCTGAGGATGCCGGGGCGGTCGCCGTCATGGCCCTCGAGCGTGTGCCCGCCGACATCCGCGCCCAGGGCGGCGTGTCCAGGATGAGCGACCCCGACATGATCGACGGCATCGTCGAGGCCGTGTCGATCCCCGTCATGGCCAAGGCCCGCATCGGCCACTTCGTCGAGGCGAAGGTGCTGCAGGCGCTCGGAGTCGACTACGTCGACGAGTCGGAGGTGCTCACCCCGGCCGACTACGCCAACCACATCGACAAGTGGCAGTTCACCGTGCCGTTCGTGTGCGGGGCCACCAACCTGGGCGAGGCCCTGCGCCGCATCACCGAGGGCGCGGCCATGATCCGCTCCAAGGGCGAGGCGGGCACCGGCGACGTCTCCAACGCCGTCACCCACATGCGCACGATCCGCGCCGAGATCAAGCGCCTCACCTCGCTGCCCGAGGACGAACTGTATGTCGCCGCCAAGGAGCTGCAGGCGCCGTACGAGCTGGTCGCGGAGGTCGCAAAGCTCGGCAAGCTGCCGGTCGTGCTGTTCACCGCGGGCGGCATCGCCACCCCGGCCGACGCCGCGATGATGATGCAGCTGGGCGCCGAGGGCGTCTTCGTCGGCTCCGGCATCTTCAAGTCGGGCGACCCGGCCAAGCGCGCCGCGGCCATCGTCAAGGCCACGACCTTCTACGACGACCCCGACGTCATCGCCAAGGTCTCCCGCGGCCTGGGCGAGGCCATGGTCGGCATCAACGTCGACGACATCCCGCAGCCGCACCGGCTCGCCGAGCGCGGCTGGTAGTTCCGGCGAATTTCGCCGAAAGAGGCGGCATCCGTGAAGGATGTCGCCTTTTTCTGTTCTGCTGTTCACCCTCTGGTCATGATCCTGAGTCAGGCTACGGGCGTCCCTCACCCTTGATCGTCCGGGAGCCTCACGTGTCCAAGCTGAACCGCCGGCACTTCCTCGTCACCGGTTTAGCGGCGGGCGCCGCCGCCGCGATCCCCGCGACCGGCGCGCACGCCGACCCAGACCCCGCCGCCGAATCCGCTCAGAGCCTCGCCTCGCGCGGACTGCGCACCGATCCCTTCGTCCTCGGCGTCGCCTCGGGCGACCCCGGCCACGAGGGCTTCGTCATCTGGACCAGGCTCGCCCAGCAGCCGATGGCCGAGGACGGGCTCGGCGGCATGCCGCAGAGGCCGTTCCCCGTGCTGTGGCAGGTGTACGCCGACGAACGCGCCCGCAAGGTCGTGCGCAGCGGCGTTACGGTGGCCGCGCCCGAATGGGGGCACAGCGTCCACGTGGAGCTGAAGGACCTGAGCTCCGACCGGGACTACTGGTACCGCTTCCGCGTCGGCCCGTACGTCTCGCCGCTCGGCCGCGCCCGCACCGCCCCGCATCCCCTGTCGTACGGCGGCGCCCTGGCCATGGCGTTCGTCTCCTGCTCGCAGTACGAGCACGGCTACTTCACGGCGTACCGCAGGCTGGCCGAGGAGCGCCCCGACGTGATCCTGCACCTGGGCGACTACCAGTACGAGTACACCAAGGACACCTACACCATCCCCGGCGGCAACGTCCGCGACCACGAGGGCCCCGAGACCGAGACCCTCGCCAACTACCGCCAGCGCCACGCCCAGTACAAGACCGACCCAGACCTGCAGGCCGCGCACGCGGCCGCGCCCTGGCTGGTGGTGTGGGACGACCACGAGCTGGACAACAACTGGGCCGACGAGGTGGCCGAGAAGCCCGAGATCCCCCAGCCGGGCTTCCTGAGCCGGCGCGAGGCCGCCTTCCGCGCCTACTACGAGAACATGCCGCTGCGCCGCACCTCCATCCCGCGCGGCATCGACATGCAGCTCTACCGCCGCATCCGGTGGGGTCGCATGGCCACCTTCCACATGCTCGACACCCGCCAGTACCGCGACGACCAGGGGTGCGGCGACGGCTACAAGGACTGCCCCGCCGCGGTCGACCCGGCCCGCTCCATCACGGGCGCCGAGCAGGAGGCGTGGCTGCTGGACGGTTTCCGGCACTCGCGGGCGCAGTGGGACATCCTCGGCCAGCAGGTGTTCTTCGCCCAGCGCGACAACAACGACGGCCCTGCCAAGATCACCAGCCAGGACGCATGGGACGGCTACGTCGCCTCCCGCAAGCGCATCACCCAGGGCTGGCTCGATGCCGAGGTGCGCAACCCCGTCGTGCTGACCGGCGACGTGCACGCCCACTGGGCCAGCGACCTCAAGCTCGACTACGACGACCCGACGGGACCGTCCGTCGGCTCCGAACTGGTGGCCACCTCGATCTCCACCGGCGGGGACGGCGCCGACTCCGACCCGGCGACGCACCCGTTCCTGAAGATCAACCCGCATCTGAAGTTCTACAACAACCAGCGCGGCTACGTGCTGACGAAGATCGAGCGCGACCAGATGACGGCCGACTTCAAGGTGGTGCCGCAGGTGCAGACGCCCGGGGGCGAGGTGTACACGCGGGCCACGTTCGTGGTCGAGGACCGGGTGCCCGGTGTGCAGCAGACGTACCTGCGCCCGCTCGACCCGGCCGCGCGCAGCCGGCCGATGACCGTGGACGAGACCGTGCGCCTGGAGACCGAGCGCCCGTGACCCACGCGCCCGGCCGGGACCCGCGTCCCGGCCGGCGCGCCCCGCCAGGAAGATCCCGGCCCGTCGTGGTGTTGAATGAGCTGGACCCGCACCCGGACGGAAGGATCTGCTGTGCCCACGATCGGTGTACTCGCCCTCCAAGGCGACGTGCGCGAGCATGTGCGCATGCTCCAGGAGGCGGGCGCGCGGGCCACGGCCGTGCGCAGGCCCGCCGAGCTGGAGGCGGTCGACGGCCTGGTCATTCCCGGCGGCGAGTCGACGACGATGTGGAAGCTCGCCGAGACCTTCGACATGCTCGAGCCCATGCGCATGCGGATCAAGGAGGGCATGCCCGCCTACGGCTCCTGCGCCGGCATGATCATGTTGGCCGACCGGATCGAGGACGGCGTCCCCGGCCAGCAGACCGTCGGCGGCATCGACATGGTGGTCAGACGCAACGCGTTCGGCCGTCAGGTCGACTCTTTCGAGGAGGATCTCGACTTCGCGGGGCAGCGGGTGCACGCCGTCTTCATCCGCGCGCCATGGGTCGAAACCGTCGGCGCGGACGTCGATGTGCTGGGCAGGTGCGAGCCTGGGGATAGGATCGTCGCGGTCCGGCAAGGGCCGCTGCTCGCGACGTCGTTCCATCCCGAGCTGACCGGAGACGCTCGCGTGCACCGTTACTTCGTAGACATGCTGAGGGAGCTCTAGGTAATGTCCGGCCACTCCAAATGGGCGACGACGAAGCACAAGAAGGCCGCGCTCGACGCCAAGCGCGGCAAGCTGTTCGCGAAGCTCATCAAGAACATCGAGGTGGCGGCCCGGACAGGTGGCCCTGACCCGGATGCCAACCCCACCCTCTTCGACGCCATCTTCAAGGCGAAGAAGAACTCCGTGCCCAACGACAACATCGAGCGCGCCCGCAAGCGCGGCGGCGGCCTCGAGGCCGGTGGCGCCGACTGGCAGACCATCACCTACGAGGGCTACGCGCCCGGCGGCGTCGCGGTGCTCATCGAGTGCCTCACCGACAACCGCAACCGCGCCGCCTCCGAGGTGCGCGTGGCGCTGACCCGCAACGGCGGCTCCCTGGCCGACCCCGGCTCCGTGTCCTACATGTTCAACCGCAAAGGCGTCGTCATCGTGCCGAAGAACGGCCTCGACGAGGACACCGTGCTGATGGCCGTGCTCGACGCGGGCGCCGAGGAGGTCAACGACCTGGGCGACTCGTTCGAGGTGGTGTCCGAGGCGGGCGATCTGGTGCCGGTGCGCAAAGCCCTGCAGGACGCGGGCATCGACTACGACTCGGCGGAGTCGAGTTTCCTGCCCTCGATGAGCGTGCCGCTCGACGAGGAGGGTGCCAAGAAGGTCTTCCGCCTCATCGAGGCGCTGGAGGACAGCGACGACGTCCAGAACGTCTACGCCAACTTCGACGTCTCCGACGACGTGCTCGCGGCGCTCGACTGACGTCCCCTCGCACGTCCCTTCACACGCAGGTGTGAGCGCACCCGGCGAAAGGTCATCCTGATCGGCCGGCCGCACTTCGGTGCCGCGTGGCGGACACGCGCCCATGGCCCCTGCCCGCCGCCATCGGACGCGAGCTCCGGCGGTGCCTTCCCAGGCGTGCGCGGACGACTCGGAGCGGCGTAGGGTCAGGCCACGTGACCTCCCCCACCCCTCCACAGACGTTCCCGCCGGCGCTCGGCTGGCTGCTGGCCGCGCCCGCGGTTCTCGGTGCCCTCATCACCCTGGTCCTGCCCACGGTCCAGACGGTCCTGGCCGGCCTCCGGCGCGGAGGCGTCCTGCGAGAGAGCGTCGACGTGGGCACGGCCAACCACGCCGAGCTGCTGGGCAACAGCGGCTTCTGGCGCGCGCTCGGCTTCACCCTCACGCTGACCCTGGCGCCGCTGCTGGTCGCCGTGGTGGTGGCGCCGCTGCTGGCCCTGGCGCTGGACCGCGCCGGCACCTGGCCCCGTCGGGCCGGGCGGATCGTGCTCTCTCTGGCCATCGTCACGTTCTCCCCGGTGGGGGTGGCGGTGGCCTGGACTCGCGGGCTGCGTACCGACGCCTCCGGTGTGGCGAGCCTGGCCCAGGGGCTGACCGACGCGGCCACGGCACCCGGAACACTGCGTTTGATCGTCGCGGCCGCCACGTTCGGGGTGGTCTGCGCGCTCGCGGTGACGGCGTTCCTGCCCGCCCTGCGCGCTCCCGCCGGCGGGAGCGTCATGCCCGGGATGCTCGCCGTGGGGGCGCTCGTCGCGATCGCCACCGTGGCCGTGGGTCTCCAGACGTTCGCGTACGGCATGGTGCTCACCGGCGGAGGCCCTGAGCGGTCCACAGAGACGCTCGCGAGCCTCCAGTACCACTACGCCTTCAGATTGGCCGAGGCAGGCGCTGGAGCGGCCGTCGCGACCGTCACAGGGGTGATCCTCGGCGTGCTCGGCATCGTCGCCACCGTCATCGCCGTGGCGTGCCGCTTACGCATCACGCTCCTCCCGAGGAC